>NZ_JBSLYH010000017.1:0-143177 GCF_055793305.1 Calyptranema fuscum S582 | reverse complement strand
TCAAATGCGGTGACTAACTGCTGGATGTCGGCTGCTGTATTTCCTAGCGTAATGATAAACGTGAGGGTTCGTAACGTCGGCAGTTCGGCAGTTACGCCCAGGTGTTGATAGAGAATTTCGTCGGCAGCAAAGCCGCTTAAGCCCAATCCCGATACATCCACCGTCAGACGGGTGCGATCGCCGGTATGAAATCCGGCAAATCTCCCGGTTGGCTGGAATGGCAATACCCGCAATCCGGCAATCTGGCTTAACCGGATTCTGGCGTCATCTGCCAGTGCCAGAGTGCGCTCCATTAACGTGTTTCCCTGCAACGCCATTTGTTGCCGTGCTGCGTCCAGTGACGCTAACAGCAGATAACTGGGACTGGTCGATTGCACCAGTTGCAACGCTCGACTGACTCGCTCTGGGCTAATGTAAGCACTGCGGAGATGTAGCATGGCTGCCTGGGTCATGGCTCCCAAGACTTTGTGGGTCGATTGAATGCTGAGATCGGCTCCGGCAGCGAGGGCGGGGATGGGGAGATCGGCATGAAAGGCAAAATGTGCCCCATGCGCTTCGTCCACAATCAACGGAATCTGATGATGATGGGCAATCTCCGCGATCGCCTCAATGTCGCCACAAATGCCGTAGTAGGTCGGGTAAACCAGCATTACGGCTTTGGCATCGGGATGCTGGTCTAAGGCAGTGGCAAGGGCAGCCGGGGAGATGCTGTGGGCAATATCCCAATCGGGGTCATAGTCGGGTTGCACAAAAATCGGCATCGCACCGGAGAGAATCAACGCGGCGATCGCAGATTGATGGCTATTGCGCGGCAAAATAATTTTGTCACCCGGTTTGCAGGTTGCCAAAACGGCTGCCTCAATGCCACAGGTCGATCCATTTACCAAAAACCAGGTGTGGTCAGCCCCAAATGTCTCGGCAGCTAATGTTTGTGCTTGTTGGATTACCCCCTCTGGAGCAAACAGATTATCCAGTTCCGGCAGCTCTGGCAAATCGGCTGCAAACACCGCATCACCGAATAATGCGGCTAGCGATCGCGAAATCCCCTGTCCTCGCTTATGCCCAGGCGTATAAAACGGGGCATCGGTTTGCTGGCTGCGGTGGTGTAGGGCGGTCAATAATGGAGTTAGATCGGACGCATCGGGCATAGGAAAAGAATGAATAGGGCTGGTTTGGGGGAGGGAATTGAACGGGAACCGTTCAATTCCCTCCCCCAAACCAGAAAAACTAGCGTTGCGAATACTAAATTCTTCAACATGGGCTGTGGGAGCGCAGCCCTCACGCAGGGGTGGAACCCCTGCACCCTCTGGTCAAACGTTTAATTGGGTCTACCAGTGCTTTGTCAAGTATTTTTTGACGGGTGATGTGCCGCGCAAAGCGCGGCACATCACCCGTTTTAACCATCAATTTTTAATGGACAGACTTACTAGTGTTGCAAACACGAAATTTTGCAACATGGGGGTTTGGGGGCGTAGCCCCCAAGAGGGGGTTTTACCCCCTCCACCCCCTCTAAAACTTTTAAGTTGGTGTACTAGTAATGCCAGCGAATTAATGAAATAACCAACTGGTAAACGCATATTTTTGCCCCGATCGAACGGGGAGTGATTCATGCGGATGGGTAAAATAGGCAGGAAAAATCAAAACCGCTCCGGCTTCGGGTTGCACTCGAATATTTTGCCGATCAAAGTACGTTTCACCCCCCTCAAAATCATCATTCAAATATCCCACCACGCTAATATCCCGAGTCGGAATACCCTGCTGTGCCTCTTGAAACCGACTTGCCAGTAACAAATTATCAATATGGCGTTTATAAAACTGTCCCTGGCGATAGCGCAAAACCGTACAGGGTTCAACGTAAGGAAATTTCACACCATAACTTTCAAATAAAAGCTGCTGCACGATCGCCAATTTGGTGCAGAGCAACTGATGAGTCGAGTTGAGCAACGCATTCGCACCCCCCAGGCGCAACATATCGTTGCTACGAACCTGATCATCGACCGATGCTACTAGAATGCCGGCTTGTTCAAACTCTGACGTCTCGGCAATTTGAATCACGTGCTGACAGATGTACGGTTCTAAAAGACCTTTAACAAGAAAAATTTCGTTGCCCAGGGGCGTCAACGTGTGCGGCGTCATGATAGAGAATTACGGCTGAATCAGCCTGAATATGTCAGGGGTCTAATACGTGTGTCTTGGTACAATCGTAAACTTCACGCTACCCTAAGCTAGGCTTAGCGCGACCAGCAGTTGCTGGATAAACCGTTTATTCGCAAGCTTACCCATTTTTTCCTTAAGAGGAGTACATCATTTGTTATGGTCAGCCTGACACCTAATCCTAGCTTTAGTTTGACGATTCGAATCCAGCTGCCTAACCAAGCCGGGATGTTAGCGCATGTGACTCAGGCGATCGCTCATGCAGGAGGCAGTATTGGACAAATTGAGTTGTTAGAGCAAACGCTCAAGCTGTTGGTGCGCGATATCACCATCGATGCTGCCAGCACAGAACACGCCGAAACCATTGTCACGGCTGTCAAAGCCCTCGACAACATCAAAATCCTGAATGTTTACGATCGCACATTCAATTTGCACCGAGGCGGAAAAATCAGCGTCCACAGCAAAATTCCGCTGAAATATCAAAGCGATCTGGCAATGGCATATACACCCGGAGTTGGGCGTATTTGTACGGCGATCGCTGAAGATCGCGAACAGGTGTATTCTCTCACCATCAAGAGCAATACCGTTGCCATTGTCACCGATGGTAGTGCCGTCTTAGGTCTGGGCAATTTGGGTCCCGAAGGTGCACTGCCGGTGATGGAGGGCAAAGCCATGCTATTCAAAGAATTTGGCGGCATTGATGCCTTTCCCATCTGCCTTGCGACCCAAGACACCGATGCCATTGTCGAAACGGTCAAAAATATTGCGCCGGTCTTTGGGGGCATCAACTTGGAAGACATTAGCGCCCCCCGCTGTTTTGAAATTGAGGCACGGCTGAAACGAGAACTGGATATTCCGGTGTTTCATGATGACCAGCATGGCACTGCCATTGTCTCTCTTGCCGCGTTGATCAATGCTCTTAAACTGGTTCACAAATCGATGGATCAGATTCGCATTGTGATCAATGGAGCCGGGGCTGCTGGCGTGGCGATCGCCCACCTCTTACAAAAAGCAGGAGCCGAAACAATTTGTATGTGCGATTCCCGTGGCATCCTCAGCCTCGATCGCACCGATTTGAATGACCAAAAACGAGCCTTTGCGGTCGCCCAGAGCGGTTCCCTGGCAGATGCTCTGGTCAATGCCGATGTGTTTTTGGGCGTCAGTGCCCCAGGCGTGCTGTCTGTCGATATGGTCAAATCGATGGCAAAAGACCCGATCGTGTTTGCCATGGCAAACCCCATTCCCGAAATCCAGCCAGAACTTGTTACCGACGATGTGGCAGTGATGGCAACGGGTCGCAGTGACTACCCCAACCAAATCAACAACGTCCTGGCATTCCCCGGTATGTTTAGGGGAGCGCTTGACTGTCGTGCCTCGACCATGACCACATCGATGTATCTCGAAGCAGCAGCGGCGATCGCCTCTCTGGTCAAATCGTCAGACCTCGACAAAGAGCATATTATCCCTTCTGTGTTCGACGAACGGGTGGTGACAGCCGTTGCCGCCGCAGTTCAACGCGCTGCCCGACAAGATGGGGTTGCGGGAAATTAGCCCTGACTAGCCGCAGTTGCGAACTGCCCTCTTAACATTTCTTTAGAATTCGCTCAGATCCTTAAGCTGTAGCAAGATATTAATCAGCTTGATTAACAATCTGTTTCTAAATTAAATGAGCTGATTTCACAAAACTTTATTCTTGACGGCTCGTATCTTATACTACGCAAGGGTGACTGAAAGGAGTGAACGCAAAATGTCGGAGGCAGAGAAGCCCCTGACTGTGCCCAAAGAGCTGCTGGGTGCGCCTGGTGACTTTAATCCAACGCTACTCATGTTCCTAATATCAGTGGCGTTGGTGGCAGTCTCGGTAATTGGATACTGGCACTGGCACTGGGCAGGTTGGTGTTGTTTCTTTTTAAATGTGGCAGCCCTACATATGGTTGGCACAGTAATTCACGATGCTTCGCATAATGTGGCGCATCGCGATCGCATTGTGAATGCGTTGTTGGGTCATGGTAGTGCGCTAATGCTAGGGTTTTCATTCCCAGTGTTTACCCGAGTTCATATGCAACACCATGCCAATGTTAATGACCCTGAAAATGACCCGGATCATTTTGTTTCAACGGGTGGACCGCTTTGGCTGATTGCAGTCCGATTTTTTTACCATGAAATCTTCTTTTTTAAGCGGAAACTGTGGCGCAAATATGAGCTACTGGAATGGTTTTTAGGTCGTCTGGCAGTGGGTCTAATCGTCTATGCGGCGGTGCAGCACGGGTTTTTGGGATATATTCTCAATTTTTGGTTTGCCCCAGCCCTGGTGGTGGGGTTGGCACTGGGTCTATTTTTCGATTACTTACCCCATCGTCCTTTTCAAGAACGCGATCGCTGGAAGAATGCCAGAGTGTATCCCAGTCCAATTCTCAATTGGCTGATCATGGGACAGAATTATCACCTGATCCATCACCTGTGGCCTTCTATTCCCTGGTACAACTACGAAAAAGCGTACTTTGCAACCCAGTCTTTATTAGATGCGAAAGGGTGCCATCAATCGTTGGGATTGTTAAAAGGTAAGGATTTCCTGGGTTTTCTTTACGATATCTTTTTAGGCATTCGTTTTCACGGGCATCAGCCCTCATCCGAATCAAACAATCTCTCAGAATAAATCTATATAGCTCTTCCTAAGGATCGTAGATTTAATAAAACCGACGTTTATTTTTGGAAGCGCGGCGCAGCCGCGCTTCCAAAAATAAACATCAGGATTTTAACTAATTTGTGATCCTGAGTACGTGAGGTACAGATGATGGGTAGAGAGCCACGCTCAGCGTGGCTCTCTACCCATCATTTTGTTGGATGACAGTGCCCAGGCGCTCTATCGCTTACCAGGTCAGAGATTGGGGTTTTTCACCATAACCCGCTACCGATTCAGGGCAACGCGCCACAACACCTCTGGGCGATCGCCAGAGAGATGACGAAATGCGACAAATCAGCCTCTCGTAAGGTCGTTTCGTAGGCTATATGTATCAGGATTTGTCAGTATTTTAGCTGAAATCATCAGATTTCCTGAACACATCTCCGTATAAATGTCATGATGAGAGTAGTAAATCTAACTGAAAATTGAATGGGTGCTGAACCGTAGTCTGTTTGGTTTAATCGAAGACACTTGATTTTCGCTGCATACCGATTTAAAAAGCCAACGTTATAGCTAGAGTGTGAGGGGCTTCGTCGTCAGCCGTTAGGTCGAGTCTCCCGGTCGAGCCTCCCGGTCGATATTTCTGATAAACCCCTCCACCCTCGATTTAAGATCCCTTGTTCACTGGTCTCAGGCTCATAGATTTAGTAAACCCAACGCTTTATTGTCAAAAGTGTGGCGTTGCCGTGCTTCTGACAATAAACGTCCGGCTTTTGTTTAAGTTGGTTGGCGATTTTTGCTCGTTATTCATGTCCCAGATGGCAGAAATCCATGACTCCACACCGCATTACTGTGCCCCTCTCACTCTTGGGAATCGCAGCGATCGCCGATGATCGAGGCGATCGCTGCAAGTCTCCATCGCTGGGTTGGAAGACTCCCATTTTGATTGGCATAACCATTTTGAGCACGGTCAGCCTCCTCTATGCCAGTGCGGCTATCGTTGTGCTGAATAGCTTTTCCAGATTGGAAAAGCAAACGATGGAGCAAAATATTCAGCGGGTCACAGATGCCATATGGAACGACAGCAAAGGGCTGGAAGCCACCGCTAAAGACTATGCCACGTGGGATGATGCCTACCAATTTAGCCAGGATCAAAACGAAGACTTTGTCACGCAGCACTTACATGCATCGACCTACGAATCTCTCGATCTCGATGTCATGGCAGTGGTCAATGCCGATGACCAGATTGTCTATGGCAAAACATATGAAGCAGACACTGACCAACTCACCGCCCTGCCGGATGATTTATCAACGTATCTAGAGTCTGGTTCTGCATTACTGCATCACCCCAATACTCAGGAGAGTCAGGCGGGCATTATTGCGCTGGCTCAGGGTCCTTTAATCATTGCTTCGCTACCTATCATCACCAGCAATGGCGACGGTCCCATCCAGGGCAGTATGCTGATGGGTCGCTTTCTGGATGACGCCGAGTTAAATAAGCTGTCGGAGCTGACCCATGTCAATCTGAGCATTTATCCGATGGATGCGGCGTCATTACCCGCCGATGTCAAGCGCGCCTATGCTCTGCTGCAAGACCAAACCACGTTAATTCAGCCGATCAATCGCAACACGATCGCAGGCTATATTTTGCTCAATGATATGGAGGGGAAACCGGCGGCGTTGCTGCGCGTCGAAACCCCCCGAGATATCTACCATCAAGGGTTACTTAGCCTGAAATCGCTGGCGATTTCGTTGCTAGCCGCCGGTCTATTGACTGGCATTGTGATTTGGCTGTTGTTGAATAAGCTTTTGGCTCATGCTACCGAACGCGATCGCATGCAACAAGCCCTGATGCAAGAAACAACCCTCCGCCGCTCTGAAACTCGATATCGAGAAAAGGCGATCGAGTTAGAAAAAACGCTGTATGAATTGCGCAGGACTCAGGCTCAGTTGATTCACAGTGAAAAAATGTCGAGTCTGGGGCAATTGGTTGCGGGTCTTGCCCATGAAATCAATAACCCGGTTGGTTTTATCAAAGGCAATGTTCCTTATATTCGAGACTATTGGCAGGAATTGCTGGAGATTTTGGCTCGGTATCAAGCCCATTGTTCGGGGTCACCGACCAGTAGCCAGGATGGGCAAGAGCTGACCGAGTTAGCGTTTTTGAGTGAAGATTTCGACAAAATTCTCGGCTCCATTCAAAATGGTTCCGAACGTATTCAGCAAATTGTCTTATCCCTGCGAAATTTTGCCCGTCTGGATGAGGCAGAAATGAAACGGGTTGATATCCACGAGGGCATCGACAGTGCTCTGGTTGTGCTGCAACACAAACTAAAAGAGCAGTCCCATCGTCCGGCGATCGCCGTGATCAAAAATTATGGCACGTTACCTCTGGTGGAGTGTTATCCCGGACAACTCAACCAGGTGTTTATGAACTTACTGGCAAATGCCATTGATGCTCTTGGCAACAATGTGGGCAAAGCCTTTCAAGCACAGTCCATCACTGGCAAGCCTGTCGCACCAACGATTTGGATCAAAACAGCGATGCAGGGCACTCAGCACATTGTCATTCACATTAAAGACAATGGCTGCGGCATTGCTGAAAGCGCCCGACAAAAGCTGTTTGATCCCTTTTATACGACCAAGCCCGTGGGTCAGGGGATTGGCTTAGGGCTTTCGATCAGCCATCAAATTGTTTTAGAAGAGCATCACGGTCAACTCCGCTGTTTCTCTACGCTGGACAGGGGGGCAGAGTTTATTGTGCACATTCCAATTTATCAATCCGGGAACGCACCTCCAGGAAGATCAAAAGCGCGTTGATATCAGCCGGGTTGACTCCGCCAATGCGAGTCGCTTGTCCGACCGTGAGCGGTCGAACTTTTGCCAGTTTTTCTCGCGATTCTTTAGACAGGGTGGTGATGGCGGCGTAGTCTAAATCGGGGGGTAGAGAACGATTGGCTTGACGAGCAACCTGGTCGATCTGGTTTTGCTGGCGTTGAATATAGCCCGAATATTTGATGTCAATTTCTGCCCCTTCCCGCTCAGCCTGGTTTAGGGCTGGATTGCCCAACTGGTAGCGATCTAAATCGACATAGTGAAACCCAGGTCTGCGCAGTAAATCTGCCAGGGTAATTGATCCTTTAATCGCCTGTTGGGTTTCTTGAGCAATTTGTTTGCCGAGGGGATCATGTTCTTTCACCCGAGTTTCGTGTAACCGCTCTTTTTCAGCCGCAATCTGGGCTTGCTTATGGGTAAAGAGTTGCCAACGGCGATCGCCAATCAGCCCGATTTCGCGCCCCAGAGGCGTCAAGCGTTGATCGGCATTATCAGACCGCAATAGCAGACGATATTCTGACCGGGAGGTTAGCATCCGGTAAGGTTCGCGTAGATCTTTGGTACACAGATCATCAATCAGGGTGCCGATATAACTATGTTCGCGCGGCAAAATCACCATATCTTGGGCGTTTACCAAGCGGGCAGCATTGATTCCGGCGACCAATCCCTGAGCCGCCGCCTCTTCATAGCCGGTCGTGCCATTGATCTGTCCGGCACAAAATAGCCCTTCAATTTTTTTGGTCATCAACGTCGGATAACACTGAGTGGTAGGAATGTAGTCATATTCCACCGCATAGGCAGGGCGCAGCATGGCACAGTGTTCTAGACCGGGGAGCGATCGCAACAATTGCAATTGCAACGATTCGGGTAACCCCGTCGAAAACCCTTGAATATATAACTCTGGTATCTCACGTCCCTCCGGTTCGATAAAGATTTGATGCGATTCTTTATCGGCAAAGCGAACGATTTTGTCTTCAATGCTGGGGCAATAGCGGGGTCCCTTAGCATCCACCCAGCCTCCATAAACTGGGGAAAGATGCAAATTTTCTCGGATAAGCCGATGGGTTTCTGCGGTTGTGCGAGTTAGATAACAAGGAATTTGTTCGCGCTCTACCCATACCTCTGGGTCAAAGCTAAACCAACGAACGTCCGCATCACCGGGCTGCAACTCCATCTTGCTATAGTCCACCGAGCGCTTATCGACCCGTGCCGGGGTGCCAGTCTTCAGTCGCCCCGTTTCAAAGCCCAATCGATTCAGCGTATCAGTAAGACCCACAGCAGCAAATTCACCAGCTCGTCCCGCAGACATGGATTTATTGCCCACCCAGATCGTGCCGCCCAAAAAAGTACCCGTGGTTAGCACCACAGCCCTGCACTGAAACGCCACGCCGAAATAAGTTTCAACGCCGATGATCTGATCATTGGCACCTAAAACCAGATCGGTCACCATACCTTCTCGGATGGTGAGGTTGTCCTGGTTTTCGACGATATGCTTCATCACCGCCGCGTATTCTCGTTTGTCGGTCTGCGCCCGCAATGCCCAAACGGCGGGACCGCGCGAAATATTCAAAACCCGTTTTTGCAGGTAGGTGCGATCGGTCATTTTGCCGATTTCGCCCCCCAATGCATCGATTTCGTGGGTGAGCTGCGACTTGGCAGGACCTCCAACCGCAGGGTTACAGGGTTGCCACGCAATCTTATCCAAATTTAACGTCAGTAACAGGGTTTTGCAGCCCAGACGTGCCGAGGCGAGAGCCGCTTCGCAGCCTGCATGACCGGCTCCGACGACAATGACATCAAAATCATCTTGAAATTCAACAGTCATAGGCTCTGAGTTGCGAGAGAGAAGGCGTACTTAAAATTTTAGCGAGTGCAGGGCTACTCTCAACCCGAATCCAGCCGTAGTAACACCAATTTGAATGAAGGGCACGACAGATCTCTGTACGGGCTTGGCACTGCCAAGCCCCTCCTGAACTTCGACATGCCCCAAAATTCATTTACAGCAATTTTCAATTGCATAAGCTACAGATTTTTTGTTGTGTGCCGCGCGGAGCGCGGCACACAACAAATCTAAACAGATCCAGTCACGAAGCGCTGTAAGTTGCTATAAAAACTTAGCCAAAATCGGGGTGAGCAGTGTGGATTGTTTGTACCTGCGGGCACGAACAATCCACTTTCTGGATCGAGTCTACGATCCTTCATAGCCTTCGTACGCTTCGACAATGCGCTGCACAAGCGGATGTCTGACCACATCTGCTTTGGAAAGATGGCAGAAGGCAATGCCTTTAACCCGATGCAACACTTTTTGGGCGATCGCCAGTCCAGAGGATTGATTAACCGGCAAATCTGTTTGGGTGACATCTCCCGTGACCACCATACGAGACCGGAACCCCAGACGTGTCAACACCATTTTCATTTGGGCGGGGGTGGTATTTTGTGCCTCATCCAAAATGACAAAGGCGTGGTTGAGGGTGCGACCCCGCATATACGCTAGGGGAGCCACTTCAATCACCCCTCGTTCCATCAAACTGGCGATTTTTTCGGGTTCGATCAGTTCATACAGAGCATCGTAAAGGGGACGCAGATACGGATTAATTTTTTGTTGCAGATCTCCGGGCAGAAAGCCCAACTTTTCCCCGGCTTCCACCGCAGGACGAGTTAAAATTAACCGCTCATACTCATTTGCCAGCAATGCCTGTACCGCAACGACTGCGGCTAGATAGGTCTTGCCTGTACCTGCCGGTCCAATGCAAAAGGTCAGATCGTGATTGCGAATCGCCTGAATATATTGGCGTTGGCGAAACGTTTTTGCCCGAATATCTTCTCCCCGGCGGTTACGAGCCAGCACGTCACGCTGCAAGTTTTGTAGTTCGTCTTGCTGTTGCGTATCCAGAGCATGACGAGCGGTCGAAATATCGACCCCAGTGACGCTTTTTCCTTTACTCCAATAAGGTTCTAGCGATCGCACTAGGTCTGAAACCAGTTCAACCTGCTTTTCAGTGCCTGAGATCAGTAACGATTGCCCACGCAGTACTACGCCTGCGCCAGTAAGCTGCGCCAGTTGCTTGAGGTTTTCTTCCTTAAATCCTGCTAGAGCGATCGCACTGGCGGGGTTGGGAAATTCGATGGTGAGGGTAGTTGCCAAATTTTAATATCCCAAATCGAAGGCGTTGCTGGTTTTGGGTTTGTTATACAGACCCAGATTGAGCAAAACCAGATCGAAAAACGCTTGAGTCCTGAGAAAAGAGAACTCAAGCGTCCTGTTTGTCGTAACAATTTATGGATGGCGCTTACGAGCCGCATCAGCTTTGCGCTTCCGACGCAAACTAGGCTTTTCGTAACGTTCACGCCGTTTGACTTCAGAGAGAATTCCAGCCTTCTGGATTTTCTTCTTAAAGCGCCTTAGGGCAGACTCAATGGATTCATTTTCCCCTAAACGAACCTCGGACACTCGCGATCTTCACCTCCTTAATTTACCTTTTCAAGCAAATTTTTTAATCGCGCAGGCAGGATGACGGAAGCGGAACTGCTTGTACGATCAAGCTCTGACATCACGTTCCTAGATCAGACTGTGTTCATTAGCTCCAACCATAGAGCTCAGGAACGAGGTCGGTTCGATCGACGATGGGGTGGTGGTCGGTGAGATGGTGGACTGTCGTCTGTCCGTCCCTCTTTTGCAGTAGATTGACTCCCGTAGATTTCTAAGTAGATCGAACAGCCATGCAGTTGGGCGATCGCTTGTAAGACCGTCCGCACTGCCTGGATATTTCGTCCACCTCGACCAAATACGCGACCCTTATCTTCTCCATCAAATGCCATACGAAGCAAAACCCGCGACCGACGCTGCAAGACTTCGCAATCGACTTTCAAAGACTCTGGTGAGTCTAAGAAAGGTTGCAACATAAACTTCGCTAGCCCAATATAGTCTGGCTCGGTTAGCATCGGTGGGGCAAATTCTGTAGTCGTAGAATCAGGCACAAGCTAAATCAGGCTTTGACCTGTTCAAAAATCTTTTGCTTTTCTAGAATCCGGCGAACCGTCTCTGTCGGTTCTGCGCCTTGTTGCAGCCGTCTGACAATCGCGTCTACTTCTAAATGAACTTCATCGGTTCTGGGGTTATAGTAGCCCAATTCTTCGATCGGACGACCATCTCGGCGGGTGGTGCTGTGCGCCGCTACAATCCGATAACTAACTTCCCGTTTCTTGCCATACCGCTTTAAGCGCAGTCTAATCATGCCTGAAAACTATACTCCTGGAAAAAACAAGCGAGTGATATTTCTAAATACAGGATCAATCATAATATCACCCCCTTGAATTGGGTAGTGAAATTAAAAATGAACTGCGAAAAGACTTGCTTCTCTAACAAAAAAGCATCTAGAGACTTTATTTTAGCGTCAGTTCGTCGAAAGCACAAAATGTTGCTTTAGCCAAAAGCTCTGGTGATGGTCTGGATCTGGCGTTAATGGGTAGGAAAAGCTCGCGGAGCGAGCTTTTCCTACCCATTAACGCTGCTCGCGAATGCTATAGAGAGCCAAATCCTTTTTTCTTTTTGTCTTTCTTCTTCTTTTTAGCCATCGGTGGCGCACCGCCCCCTTGATAGCCCCGCCATCCCGGCGGCGTCCCTCCGGCTCTGGGCCCCATGGCGGGTTGTTGCCCAAACATTCCCCCTCCCATGCCGGGCATATTGGGAAACTGTCCTCGGCTCATTTGTTGCATCAGCGATCGCATCTTTTGAAAATCACTGACCAACTTACCCACATCAGCTTCTCGATAGCCAGCCCCTTTGGCAATGCGCCGTCGTCGCCCCGGAGAACTCGCCAATAAATCTGGATTTCTCCGCTCTTCCGGCGTCATCGAGTTGATCATGGCTTCCGCGCGCTTCAGTTGGGTTTCACCTTGTTCCAACTGTTCGCTGGAGATCTTATTCATTCCCGGAATCATTTTCATGATGCCGCCCAACGACCCGATGTTTTTGAGTAAGCGAGTTTGTTTTAAGAAGTCGGTGAAATCAAATTGAGCCGAGAGAATTTTTTCTTGTAGTTTTTCGGCTTCACCCAGATCAACTTCTTCCTGGGCTTTTTCGACCAGGGTTAAGACATCGCCCATCCCCAAAATTCGAGATGCCATGCGATCGGGATAGAAAGGTTGCAGGGCTTCAACTTTTTCCCCAACCCCGACAAATTTAATCGGCTGACCTGAAATTCGCCGTACCGAAAGCGCTGCTCCACCCCGCGTATCCCCATCCATCTTGGTGAGAATTGCGCCGGTAATGCCAATTTGGTCTTGAAAGGTGCGGGTGAGATTGGCAGCTTCTTGCCCGGTCATGGCATCGACCACCAGTAAGACCTCATGGGGTTGCACGATGTCTTTAATCCGTGCTAACTCTGCCATCATGTCCTGGTCAATTTGCAGACGCCCTGCCGTGTCGATGATGACTGTATCGACGCCATCAGCTTTTGCCTTTTCGACCCCTTGACGAGCAATTTCAACGGGATCAGCATCTTTACCCAGTTCAAAAACGGGCACATCGATCTGTTTCCCCAGGGTAACCAACTGGTCGATTGCCGCAGGACGGTAGACATCGGTTGCGACCAACAACGTGCTGCGGTTTTGTTTCCGCAGATGCAGAGCTAATTTGGCTGACGCCGTTGTCTTTCCGGTTCCTTGCAACCCTGCCATCAACACAATGGTCGGAGCCGTCTCTTCTTGTGCCAGGGGAACGTTGGTTTCGCCCATGACGGCTACGAGTTCATCGTGGACGATTTTGATAAATTGCTGATCCGGGCGAACTCCGGCAATGACCTCTGCACCTGTTGCCTTGGTCTGAACATCTGCAACAAAGTCTTTGACGACCTGAAGATTTACATCGGCTTCTAACAGGGCACGACGCACCTCTCGGAGGGCTTCTTGAATATTTGATTCAGAGATCTTATCTTGACCGCGAAGCTTCTTCCAGGCAGATTCCAAGCGTTCGGAAAGGGCATCAAACATGTCTTATTGAGGATTGATTGGTCCAACTACTTATATAAAGTTTACCAGGTGGAATTTTTTTGATGTGACAATCTTGCGATCGCCTGGATATGACTCAGTCGCGATCGCTTGAACAGGCATTGCTTAATAGCGGGATGAATTTGAACGTGAACCCTTTGGGTTCACGTTCAAATTCATCCCCAAAATCAGCAACGCCCTTGAACAAGACGGTGTGCAGAGATGCCGTTGTTCGTGGCTTGCGGTTGCTATACTTCCAGGGGATTCCCTGCTTGCCCATTGCCGATGGTGCAATTCGATTTGGCGATGGATTCGAAGTAAGACAAAATTGTAGGTAATAAAAAAAGGGAGAGCCATTTGGTAACTCTCCCTACCATCAGGGTGCATCTACTTATCACATTATGCCATTACAAGGGTGAGGGGTGTCACCCCCTGCGAACAACTTTTTTGGCAATGTTCCGGGAATTTTATGGGATTCCCTCATATTCATCTGCTCAGCTTATGAAGACTGGCCTAAATTTTGCCTGGGAGGCTCATCGGCATCCGATGGGCAGATAGATCTGAACCATGACTAGGTTTTTGTTGTGCCAACGTTACTCGGATAGCAATAGGCTTTTGGGATCACAGATTAATTAATCTGTAGTTCTTTTTGAGCGGCGGCTCCGCCGCCGTTCTCTCAAAAAGAATCGGGGTTTATTAAATCCACGATCTTTAGGACTCGCGTGGAAACAACTTGAGCAGGCAAGGGGCTTAAGCCCCTGGTTCAGAAGCGGGAGTTTACCCAGGATGATCACCGTATTCTTACAATCTGCCTTAAGCCCTACAGACCGTTTAGTTGACCGTTGGAGAAAACGAGATTATGCCTAACCCGTTGCATCAGTTGAAATATCTTCCCTGGCTATCGTTAATGCAAGTTTCGGGTCTGGCAGTTTTGCTGGCGACGGTTCTGGACGTGCTTTTAATTGCAAGCTTGCGGTTTAAGGCAATTCAGGACAGCTTAAGAATTTTGTTTAGCCCACCGCTCGATCTGGTGATGTTGGTCGTCATATCCATGGGGGTAGGGGCATTGGCTGTGTTCTTGTTAGCCCATTTTTTCAAGCGGGTCGTGGTCACGACAGGCGTCTTGTGGGCATTAATCTTTTGTCTGATGGTCGTCATCAGCATCAAATCGTTGTTCCCCATTCCTGAACTGTTGATCGGGGCACAGCAGGGGTCGCTGATGGGGTTGCTATTGGGTGTCTTTTTGGGGGGCTGGCAGTTTTGGCGATGATTTCGTTATGAACAATCGTCCTGAGCAATACTGATAAGGCACTCTAGTGTCGCAAACACGAAATTTTGCAACATGGGGGTTTGGGGGCTGCGCCCCCAAGAGAGGGTTTCACCCCCTCCACCCCCTCTACAACTTTTAAGTTGGTGTACTAGTGTTGCAAACACGAAATTTTGCAACATGGGGTTTGGGGGCTGCGCCCCCAAGAGGGGGTTTTACCCCTTCCACCCCCTCTAAAACTTTTAAGTTGGTGTACTAGTGGCGGTCATAGTGCGTCCGGTCTATAAAACAGGAATTTTTTCGCAAGCTATGGACTATAGACAGTTAGGGCAAAGCGATCTACAAGTTTCAGAAATTTGTCTGGGAACGATGACATTCGGTCAACAAAATACGCTAGAAGAAGCGCATTCGCAATTGGACTATGCGATCGCCCAGGGGATCAACTTTATAGACGCCGCCGAAATGTATCCAGTTCCAGCGCGTGCGGACACTCAAGGCTCAACGGAGGTATTGATTGGTCAGTGGCTGGTGCGCCAACCGCGCGATCGCCTGATCATCGCAACCAAAATAGCGGGCCCCTCACGCGGCTTGAAATGGATTCGAGGGGGTTCGACTGCTGTCAATCGAATTAACCTATTTCAAGCCGTTGAGGATAGCCTTAAACGCTTGCAAACCGATTATATCGATCTCTACCAGATTCATTGGCCCGATCGCTATGTGCCGTTGTTTGGTCAGAGCGTGTTTGACCCGACGCACGAGCGAGAAACGGTACCGATTGAAGAACAGCTCATGGCGTTGGCAGACTTGGTTCATGCCGGTAAGATTCGCTATATCGGGCTGAGTAATGAAACGCCGTGGGGAGTGCTGAAGTTTCGTCAAACAGCGGAGCAGTTGGGATTACCGACAGTGATCTCGATCCAAAATGCCTACAATTTGTTGAACCGGGTGTCTGATTTTGCCATGGCAGAAACCTGTTATCGAGAACACGTTGGCTTGCTGGCATACAGTCCGTTAGGATTTGGGGTGTTGACCGGAAAGTATGTGGATGCACAGCCTCAAAACACCCGCATGACGCTGTTTCCCAATTTTGGCGATCGCTATCGTAAACCCAATGTCTCTGAAGCCGTCAAAGCCTATCAAGCGATCGCCCATGCCCATGACATTAGCCTTGCTACTTTAGCGATCGCCTTTGTTCGCAGTCGTTGGTTTGTTACCAGCACCATTGTCGGTGCCACATCTGTCGAACAATTAACAGAAAATTTGGGCGCATTGACCGTGGATGTGAATGCGGAACTCTTAGCGGCGATCGATGCGGTTCATGCCCGGTATCCCAATCCCGCTCCCTAAAGTGCGTTGCTTAACTCCGTTATGACATTCGGCGTGGGTGCCGCGCGAAGCGCGGCACCCACGCCGAATGTCATCGATCAAATTAACACCACCAGAGTCTCAGGTATTTTTGGCTAAAACGCCACTGAGAAAGATGTCGGCGAGTCCTTCTGCCATTTCTAGCATGGCTTCGGGTGAAGAACTCTCTGCCATGATGGTGTCGCGGCTGAATCCGGCAACGGTAAACATGCCCAAAAACACCTGGGCAACAATGCGCGGATTCATGGGGCGGTAGATGCCCTGATCCATGGCTGTTTGAAAGAAAGCTTCCGCGACATCGGTCATTTTGGCAATGACATCGGACTGAATGCGATCGCGCAAATCAGGATGAAACTGCGCTTCCATGAAACATACCCGCAGCATATCAGCATTTTTGTGCAGGTTGAGCATACGCTTACGCATCACCTGGGCGATCGCCTTGTAGCTTGCCATGCCGCTCAACTCTGTCAGCAAATCGGTTAGCAGATCAACCCAACCTCGGGTGGCAACTTCGACTAAGATGGCTTTTTTATTTTCAAAATGACGAAACAGGGTGCCTTCGGCGACTCCGGCAGCATGAGCCAGGTCACGGGTCGTCGTGCCATCAAACCCGTTACGAGCAAACAAATGCTCTGCTGCCTTAAGAATCCGAGTCTGAGTCTCGACTTCAGTCTGGGAGAGGTAATGTGTTTGCATGATTGAGTTGGGTTCAAATACTGACAAGAGATGGGGGATGATCCCGTAGCGATTATTGTCGTATACCTAATTTATTGACGCTGTAAAAATTCACAGATCATTACGAAGCACGAGAGTAATGAATCCTTACAAGATTAAAGACCATAACGTGTTTGGGAGAGTACGGCTCCGCCGCACTCTCCCAAAACAGGCATTCCCGTTATTTTGACAAGAATCCTAAGTACGCTAGCGCAACACGCTACAGCTTGACTTGCCATTGTGCCAACTGACTGATTGCCATGGCTACTTGTCGAGAGATGAACGGTAAGATCTGGTCGTTTTGGCTATGCTCTTTGCCTTCTGTAAACACAACCAGTAAATAGGGGCGTTGGTCGGGCAGTTCGATATAGGCAGCATCGTGTCGCACTCGACTCATCCAGCCTGCTTTTGACCAGAGACGCGCCTGGGGTGGTAAGCCTTCGCCCAAAAAACCTGTGACTTGATTGTCTGGATCGGCTGCCAGATCTGCCGGGTTGAGGCTGCGTTTGAGCAACCCCATCATCCATTGCGATCGCTCTGACGAGACTGCCACCCCACCCAAAATGCTATGGAGTAACCGTGCCGTCGCATTGGTAGTCAGGCGATTGCGATTGTCCATTAATTCGCCTAAAAAAATTCGTTCTCGCCCATAGGGACCGTCGCACCAGGTTTTTTGATTGACGTTGATAGTTTCTAGCTCAGCCCATTTCAGCGATTGATAATAGCGGTTAATGATATTGCGTTGATATTTCCAGGTTTCAAACGGACCCGCTGCTAATTCAGGACCACTGGTGGTACCCGACAACACATCAATTACGAGGCTGGTGGCATCGTTGCTAGAGTCTACAATCATGTCGCGGGTGGCGCGATCGAGTTCGCTTGATACCGTGATCATGCCTTGTTGCAACCATTCATGAACGGCAACCAGGTAAAACAATTTGACCACGCTAGCCGGATAAATGCATTCGACTCCCCGGTAGGAAAAGCCTCGGATGGGATATTGCCAAAACTCTTGTGGACTCAGTGCCCCGCCTGTATTAACAATGCAGGGTGGATCGTACACCAGCCAGGTGAGGGCGATTTGATTTTCGGCTAAACCGGGAAACGCCTTCCAGGTTTCTGTGAGAATGCGATCGCCCCACGTTTGTAATTCGTCGTCTCGCTGGAAAAAAGGCATGAGCAAGGTTTAATGTGGAGGGCTATTAATTGTGTTGAACGCTTTTCTAATCCTATGTTTCAACAAAATAACTGTAATTTATCTGGGCATGAAGCGCTACAGAATTGTATGGCAGACTTCAAATGTCAGGATTCAAATCAGGGCATTGCTTCATCCAGCGATGAAATGTTGGTGGGAGTGCTGCGCGGAGCGCAGCACTCCCACCAACATTTCATCGCCTAAACCAGCAGCGTGGCTGTTTAAACAGAAATTACAGAACTGGGGCACAGAGAAATCGCTAATATGGACAACAGGCATTGCTCAATATCGAGATGAATTTGACGGTGAAATCGTCAAATTCATCTCCCGAATTACTAATGCCAGACAACAGACCTTGTTCGTTAGAGACACCGTGTAGTGATGACGCCAGCTTCGGTTGCTTTTGATTCTGAATCCCCATCTTTAGAGGGCGATCGCCCTAATGTGCCGCTTTTGGGCAAATCCCTGGACGAGCTGACGGCATGGGTGCAGCAGCAGCAGCAACCTGCATACCGGGGCAAACAACTGCACCAATGGATTTATCAACAAGGGGCGCGATCGCTGACTGAGATTTCGGTATTTTCTAAACAGTGGCGCGAACAACTGGTCGATACGCCGATCGGACGATCAGAGTTGCACTATCGCTCTGTTGCACCGGATAAAACGGTGAAATATTTGCTGCGCTTAGCTGACGGACAGATTATTGAAACAGTGGGTATTCCTACTGCCAAACGGCTGACGGTCTGCGTGTCTTCTCAGGTGGGTTGCCCGATGGGCTGCGACTTCTGCGCGACCGGAAAAGGTGGGTTTTTACGCAATCTCGACTGCCACGAAATTGTCGATCAGGTCTTGACGGTACAGGAAGACTTTGGCGAACGAGTCAGCAATGTGGTCTTTATGGGCATGGGCGAACCCTTGCTGAATATTGACCAGGTATTAGCCAGCGTGCGATCGCTAAATCAAGATATTGGCATTGGGCAGCGATCGATCACCATTTCGACCGTTGGCATTCCAGGACGCATTCGCCGCCTAGCCGAACACCAGTTGCAAGTAACCCTGGCTATTAGCCTCCATGCCTCTAATCAAGCTTTACGAGAAACCCTGATCCCCAGTGCTCGCCAATATTCTCTCAAAGCGCTTCTGTCAGAGTGCCGCGAATACGTCCAGATCACCGGACGACGGGTGACGTTTGAATATATTTTGTTATCTCATCTCAACGATGACCCAACCCATGCCGAAGAATTGGCAGAGCATTTACACGGGTTTCAAAGTCATGTCAATTTGATTCCCTACAATCCCATTCAAGAAGTAGACTACAAACGTCCCAGTCCGCAACGGATTCAGGGGTTTGTTGAGGTGTTAGAGGCTCATAATATTGCCGTCAGCGTCCGTCGTCCCCGAGGGTTAGCTGCGGATGCTGCCTGCGGACAATTACGGGCGTCTAAAGCTGGGGTTTGAGGCGATCGCCAAGATTAAGGCACTCACACCAACGTTTATCGCTGGATTAAGGATCCTGATAAAATTAAAACCCACAACTTTTTGGGAGAGTGCGGCGGAGCCGCACTCTCCCAAAAAAGTTATTCAAGTTATTTGTGTGAGGATCCTAAGCACTGCCAGATCGCGTTCTGTTGCCATAGACCAGAGGCAGACCTTCCCTGAAGAACGATAGCTATCCCTTAAATCCGATAAAGTGTTAAGAAGAGTAAGGAAAGCCATATTGATTGTGTGGCTCAATTACCGCAAGCGTCGCTATCCATCATCAGGTTTGAGTTAGGTCTATGTCTGGTTTTAATTGGTTTAACCGCAAATTTAACAAGCCAACCACCCCTTCTGAAACAGAATCGAAGGACGTTCCTCAACCGCAACCTGAAGCCAAACCTGAGGATAGTCAACCTGAAGCAACCCCAGCGATCGCCGAAGATTATTTGACCTGGGCAAAAGTCGCTTACCAAACGATTCAAAAACGGCAGCAAGCGGCGCAAGCGACCGAAACACCCGCTGAAGTACCCAGCGAAGCGACAGCCGAACCCACGCCTGAACCACTTCCCAAAGCGACACCTGAACCCACGCCCGAACCGCTTCCCGAAGCCGCCCCTGAAGCACTCTCTGAACCGTCCTCTGAATCCGCCTCTGAAGCCATTCCTGAACAGGTAGAGACGCCATCTGACTTGCTGACAGAGACATCTGTTGAACCGGATGAACCCGTTGCTGACGGGGCGATCGCAGACGAGAGCACAGCTTCCAGTCCAGAGTCTGAAAGTACAGCATCCGAAAGCACAGCATCCGAAAGCACAGAAGCGGTCGAAGCAACGGTACCGGAGATCCAGCCTGAGGCTGTTGTTCCGGTCGTAGATGAAATCGAATCGGCAGCCGATGTTGCCGCAGTCGTTGAGTCGGCAGAGGAAGGAGCAGAGGCGATCGCGCCCGTCATTCCTTTGGAACCACTGGCAGCGAGCGATTCTGAGTTGCAAGCCCCTGTTGTAGAAGAAACAGAACCCGCCCTGGAATCTGTGCCGGATGCCATCGCAGACTCTGCGCCTGATGCCACAACCGATGAGACCGAAGACGCCGAGGCAGAATCGGCTACGCCAGCCACAACATTACCTTTCTGGGCAAAAGCAGAAGCCGAACGCCAAGAACGCTTAGAACGGATCAAAGCGGAAGCACTGAAAGTGGCGGAAGCCGAAGCCGCTGCCGCTGCCGCAGCGACTGCTGCCGGGGTGACGGAAGCAGACCCGATCCCCGATGTCGCGCTCGATGAAAACTTTATCTGGTCGGCGGGGGTGCTTGCCGCGCAGGGACGCCGACCTGATCAGATCGATCTGGAAGAAATTACCTGGTTGAAGCGTTTACGACAGGGGTTAGACAAAACCCGCCGGAGTTTGATCAATCAGCTGCGATCGATTGTTGGTCAGGGCCCGCTCAATCAAGATGCGGTCATGGAAATCGAGTCGCTGCTATTGCAAGCTGATGTGGGGGTCGAAGCCACCGATTTCATCATCAATTCACTCCAGGAAAAACTTAAACAAGAGGCACTCCCTCCCGAACAAGCGATCGCCTATCTCAAACAAATTCTCCGAGAAATGCTCGATCGCCCCTATTCCACCTACGACCCAAACTTTGCGCCTGAAAAAGATACCCTCAACATTTGGCTGATTACGGGTGTCAATGGCGCTGGCAAAACCACGACGATTGGTAAACTCGCCCATGTTGCCCAAAAATCGGGCTATCGCTGTTTGATTGGGGCAGCCGACACCTTCCGAGCTGCTGCCGTCGAACAGGTCAAGGTCTGGGGTAAACGCAGTGATGTCGAGGTCATTGCCAATCCTGGCAAAAACACCGATCCAGCCGCCGTGGTCTTTGATGCCATTACAGCAGCTCAATCGCGCGATACAGAACTCTTGCTGATTGATACGGCTGGGCGATTGCAAAATAAAAAGAATTTGATGGACGAACTCAGCAAAATTCGGCGCATTATCGACAAAAAAGCACCCGACGCCCATATTGAGTCGTTGCTCGTACTTGACTCTACCCTCGGACAAAATGGCTTGCGTCAGGCAGAAGTTTTTTCAGCCGCCGCTCAACTCAGTGGCGTTGTGCTGACCAAACTCGACGGCACTGCCAAGGGCGGGATCGCGCTAGCTGTCGTGCAGCAGTTGGGGCTACCGATTCGCTTTATTGGCGCAGGCGAAGGGATTGAAGATTTGCGCCCCTTCTCCAGTTACGAATTTGTGGAAGCCTTGCTCAGCAACTAGTGTGGCAAACACGAAATTTTGCAACATGGGGGTTTGGGGGCGCAGCCCCCAAAAGGGGGTTTTACCCCCTCCACCCCCTCTAAAACTTTTAAGTTGGTGTACTAGGATTGATTGGGGCAAACCGCTTGTTGCGCAAATGGTTTGCTCCAACGAACTCACACGCGAATCGTAAAAAACGGTAGTGATAGTGATGTAATGATTTTTTGTGGCGCGGGCATTGCCCGCGCCACAAAAAATCATTACTCTTTTTAGAACTACTAAAAAACTCCTCCCCGACTAGGGAGGAGTTTTTGGTAGTATCACCCTGAAATTACTTATTCGGCTGAGGTGTCATCCGCAGATAGGGTCTGACTTCCGTTACCCCTTTCGGGAACTTCTTCTTCGCTTCTTCTGTGGGGATCGAAGGCACGACAACGCAATCTTCGCCATCTTTCCAGTCGGCTGGGGTCGCCACACTGTAATTGTCAGTCAGTTGCAACGAGTCAATTACCCGCAAGATCTCGTCAAAGTTACGACCTGTGCTGGGGGGGTAGGTTAGAGATAGACGCAGCTTTTTGTTGGGATCGATGATAAACACAGTGCGAACGGTGAGGGAAGCATTCGCATTGGGGTGAATCATGTCATAGAGATCAGACACTTTTTTGTCTGCATCTGCCAGGATCGGATAGTTGAGTTTGGTACTTTGGGTGTCTTCAATGTCTTTTGTCCAACCCATGTGAGACTCAACGCCATCCACACTGAGTGCGATGGTCTTAACGTTGCGCTTATCAAATTCGGGCTTGAGTTTCGCAACGGTACCCAACTCGGTCGTGCAAACAGGAGTGTAATCCGCAGGGTGAGAAAAAAGCACCACCCAGCTATCGCCAGCCCATGTGTAGAAGTCGATGTCACCTTCTGTGGAGGCTTGGGTAAAGTTAGGAACGACGTCGCCTAGTCGAAGTGTCATAGATGAACTTCCTGTCTGTAATAAAAGGAACAAATCCGGAGTTTACCTAGTAATAATGCCATAAAACCCCGGTATTCCTGTCGGAGTTTAGATCTTTTTAGGATTTCAATACGGCTTTATGGGTGAATGAGTATCGCCCCAGTGCGATCGCCAGCGAACCCACCACTACCAATGCAGCCCCTAGCAACCCTGAAGCGGTAATTTGTTCGGGTTTGATCAGCTGGGGAAATGCGATCGCCACGAGCGTTACCGACAGTAATGTGACGATGGGGGTGGTAGACAAAACTGCACTGACCCGCGACGCTTCCCAATGCTCCAGTGCTTCAGCAAACGCACCGTACGCCAAAAACGTGTTGAACCCGCTGAACACCAACATACTCCACTCTAAAGGAGTCAGGGATAGCAACTGGTCTGGAGATGCAACCGGGGTAAACAACAATGCACTCCCTCCATAAATGAACCACATAATGACCGCAGACGGCAGTTGCAGTAACAATTGTTTTTGAGCCAGCGCATAGACAGCCCACAGCACTGCCGCTATGACCAAAAGCCCGGTACCCAGTAAATAATTTGCCGGAGCATTGAGCAATCCCTGAAGTTGGTCTTTAAAAAACAGCGTCATGCCCAAACTCAGTGTCCCCAAGCCAAACCATTGCCGCAGAGTATAGCTCTCCTTAAAGAAAATCAGGGCACCCAGACCCAAAAACACAGGAGCCAGTTGGATGATCACCTGTGAGTTGGTCGGTGAGGTGAGGTGCAATCCTTCTAAAAACAGCACATAGTTTCCGGCTAAAAACAAGGTGGCGATCGCCAGCAACTCAACTCGACAAGCCCGTATCGTTTGCCAGGTCGGGATTTGCTGCTGCTTTGCCAGATACAGCCCCAACAGCCCAAACGACATCAGAAATCGAAACCAGATGACAGTGTATATATCTACCGAGACTAAAACAACCTTGAGGGCGATCGGCAAGATACCCCATAAAAATGCAGTCGTAAGCGCTAAGCTAAGTCCCAAGCGCCATTGACCAGAGCTATGGTGAAGTTGCATGGAAAACCTTTTCTAACCCGTGCGTTCCGTTTAAATTGAGAGTAGTCATGGTGTCGGGTTGCGTGGGCTTTGCCCACGCAACCCGACACCATGACAGTTTCAGAACTACCCTCAGAGTAGGATCAACTGGGTCAGGCAACCTCACCCGGTTCACTCATCTGATCAGAGGAAGACAGGTTAGTCTGTCATAGCAATTTTCAATTGCGTGAAGTACACGTTATTGTGTGAGAGCCGCGCGGAGCGCGGCTCTCACACAACAACCGTAATCTATCCAGGCGCGAAGCGCTATAGATCAGTCAGGAATAAATCTCATGGCAAAAACCGCTTCGACCATGTTGACGTTGGGCACTCCAGCCCCCGATTTTAGTCTGCCCGATGTTGTTTCCGGCGAGAGGGTGTCTCTAGAGACATTTGCCGACAAACCGGCGTTGTTGGTCATGTTCATCTGTCAACATTGTCCCTTCGTCAAACATGTGCAAATCGAACTGGCAGCCTTAGGGCAAGACTATAGCAACCAGGGAGTGGGGATCATTGCCATTAGCGCCAATGATGTAGCTAACTACCCCAATGACTCGCCAGAGCATCTTAAAGCCATGGCAGAAACGTTGGGGTTTGTCTTTCCCGTTTGCTATGACGCGAATCAAGAAACGGCAAAAGCCTACACAGCAGCCTGTACACCAGACTTTTTTCTGTTTGATGGCGATCGCCGTTTAGTCTACCGGGGGCAGCTAGATGATAGCCGTCCCGGCAACGCACTCCCGGTCACCGGGCGAGATCTACGGACGGCGTTAGACAGGCTTCTGAGCCAGCAAGCCATCGATCCTGACCAAAAACCCAGCATCGGCTGTAATATCAAATGGAAACCCGGTAATGAACCGAGTTATTGAGGTTTATTGAGCAAACAAAGCTCCAGGTCTTAACATAAACGGGGTATCGTTGGCGATCGCGTGTGTCTACCCTGGCAAACCCCCTACATCCAACACAGGGGCATTACCAACTTAAACGAGTCAGCCTGATTTTTTAGAGATCCCTGGGGGTTAAGCGGATGGATCTCAAGTCAGGGTGACCCAAGTTGTCAACCCAAGCGCACTAAAAGGTTTTGAGGAGTGGAAGTTCAATCAACCCAATTAGAGTCCGTTGTTCAGCAAATTGGCGAGGCAGTTCTTGCCACCACGGAGACGGTCGATCAACTCTGTCAACAAGTAGATACATTGGCTAAACAAGTGCAACAGCAGGGCTATCAGATTTTTGCTCTGAGCGATGCTGTACAGACTCTTGCCGAAAATCAAGATGGTGCGCTTGAACGGCTGGATCGATTAACGGCAACCTTACAACGATTGGTTGAGGCGATCGAAGACGCCGACGAACCCAAGAGTTAATGGACTGTCGCCTGATTAACCCTGTACCTGGTCAAGTTGTGGCATGGATCTCGTATAGCGCGTTGCTCAGTGAGAACCAGAGCATTGGTTGAAAGCTATGCAGAGTATGGTTTTCAGCCAGTAATCTGTACTCCGTTCGACTAAAAATCGCTATCAAGATTCCAGAGCGATGAACCTGTGGTTCTTGTGGGAGAGCGACGGCTTCGCCGTCACTCTCCTAAAGAATTAAATTCTAAACATCAAGCTGCGGGGTTTAGTGCGGGGTGAATTTGAGAAAAGACAAGTTTTGTAATCTCTCGATTTTATATAGAACTGCTGGCAGTTCTATATAATTGGAATTCCTGAATCTTAAAAGTTGGAAAGGCTGCTCACTTGCATCACCCACATGGGTAATTGTCCTCAGGGCAAATTTGTTAGAGAAATTTGATAGGTGGTTTTGTGCATCTAGAGACGGTTCTAGATTGTCTGTGCCATAGTTTCAAAAAATTGTGTTCTAACAATTTCCTGGAGTCAATTGCTCTGATTTCAACAACTAGGGGTGCAAACAACGAATTTTGCAACGTGCTGGCTGGGTGAAGACGCTCTCGCTGGGGAGGTTTCGCCAGGCTACGGTCTTCAAAATTTAGGTTTTGAAGTGCTAGTTCATATTCAGCTTATTTTTCTCCAACTAGTCACAGGTAGGCAGAGATTGAGTATAAGTAGGGAAACTGGTATTCAAGGATCATTATTGATGTCACTGGATGAGGAACTCACGCAAGATTGGCGATCGCGAATCCAGGCGGACTGCCCCGACCAACCCTCCTCCGCACAGGAGAGCATTATCCGCTGGTTGCTAGGCGAAGATTCTAACCGATTTAATGAGTTGGCTCCTGACCAATTGGCAGTTGCCAGACAAGCAATGGACTATCGCTATCGCATCTTGCTGCAACGCTACCTAACGGCAAGCCCAGAAGCTGCTTACCAAAAGCTGATCCAACGGCTGGGTAGCCTATTCCTGATCCGCAGTAAAATTCGTACCTGGGTTGCCTTATCTCGCGATCGCCATCGCACAGTGATGGACGTGTTGCAAGAAGTCATCCAAGAATTGATCCAAAGCGATAAATATATTCGCCAACAAATGTATTGGATTGCCCAATGCACGCCTAACCCACGACTCAAGAATGCGCTGATCTTGACGAGTGTCGAAGAGTATTGCCTGCGCCCGATTCGCAACCAACCGCTGCTGGTTTTTCGGTTTGTCAATTACTTACGCCGTTCACAGCGGGGTGGCATGACTCAGGTACCCGCAGGTGAGTTAGTCCGGCTGGTGTCCGAAGAAATTGCCCCGGATGATGCCGAAAATCCTCTAAGTTTGCTAGATTCGCAGGCGGTGACGGAGTACCAGGATCAGCAAGTTGCGGAAGAACAGCAAACCTTACGCACCAATGTCAAACAAGAATTTGTCAACTATCTCGACCGAGAAGTAGGAACCCTGGCGGCTCAGTGGCTAGAGTTGCATCTGCAAGGGCAATCTCAAGAGGCGATCGCCCGTAAGCTCGATCGCCCGATTAAAGAAATTTATCGTCTGCGCGAAAAAATTAGTTACCACGCTGTTCGCGTCTTTGCCCTAAAAAATCAGCCCGAACTCGTCACCACCTGGTTAGGCACCTGTCTGCTGGAACACAATTTGGGGTTGACGCCAAAACAATGGGACACGTTTTGGCAGAGTTTGAACCCCGAACAGCAACGGATTTTAGAAAAACTTAAAGAAGGAAAAAACTACGCAGCGATCGCCCAAGAGCTTAATCTCAAACAAAATCAGATCTTGGGAGAATGGACTAAAATTTATCTATTAGCTCAATCGCTCCGGAATGAAGCCTAAATTCGTTGAATAACTATTATCCTGCTCGCTAGGGGATAAATACGGTAACCCAAAGACACCTTCATCTTGTTTATTTTGTCAGCGCTATGCCTCACTGTTTATGCGGTGTAGCCATCGTTCAGCATTGTTAGACGTCATCGTTCAGATAGGCTGAATCAAAGACCGAACTCAGAGTCATTAGAGATTCGCAAGCAAATATTATCCTCATTTGTAAGGTGGGTTAGGCGCTAGTTGTAACGCACTACAGGCATTTTATTTTCGTGCAAGTCCCGGTCTCTAAATTTTATTGACAGAAGCGCGGCGTCGCCGCGCTTCTGTCAATAACCGATCCGGAGTTCGTCCTGCCCAATTAACTAGAATTCACGACCGATGAAGGGCGTGTAGGGGTACTGTCCTCCGCTAAGGAGCACTGGTTCTTCCACCCCAAGCTGTTGCTTTTTCCTTTTAAGGTCATGGATTGAATAAAACCCGATTCCTTTTGAGAGAGCGGCTTCGCCGCTCTCTCAAAAGGAATCACAGGTTAATTAATCTGTGATCCTAAGGATTGTGGATTTAATAAACCCGAAGATTTATATTTGGCAGTCCGGCATCGCCGCGTTACCAAACATAAACGTCCGGATTTTAATTAATGTGTGATTCTAAGTTGGTATAAAAAACTGTGCTAGCGATCGCTATCCACCGCTAAATCTATTTGACTCAAAAAAATGTCCACTGGGTGCGGGTTTTTCCCGGTCTATCCCTAACCCTCTTTTGTTGTGAACGGTGCTGTGTAACTGACAGGGAGTAGATTTTACTGCCGAAAAAGGATAGATCTCAGTACCCCAATTTCTAAAACTGAAATTAACGTCCTGCGACAGTTACAACAGTATAGTTAAGAAGAATAGATCAGGCGACTAAAATGACCCTTTAAGCGATTATTTATGCAGTCCCCCCTGAACGATCACAGCGGCTCACAACCGCTCCAATCTGCCTATCAGTCAGTGATGTCCCATTTTCAGGGTGAAGTAGCCGAGCGTTTGAATATCGAACAGATGTTCATTTTGATCGATGGTGTTCTACCCTTTGAAGCCTGCCTATATTACCAGGTTCTACCGCTATTCATTGAAGGCAGTCGGTTGCACCTGGGTATGGTGAGCTTAGACGATACCACTGCCAGCGACTACGTGCGCCGAATTGTGTCGTACCACAATTACTCGTTAATTTCGCGCCAGATTTCTTCTGAAGCCCTGAGAAATACCCTCTCAGCCTATCTCAACTACTCCGGCAATCGGCAAACTGCCCAACACAAGCATTTGTCTCGCTCTCGTTTGCAACGCAGTGCGCGATCGCGATCTGAGCAAAAAGTTGACCAAAATGTCCAGGAGACGTTGGTGGTGGATAGCCCTGACGAACTCAACGGAGATGGATTTTTAAGTTCTGATGCCCGGACAGATTTATCCCACGCTTCAACGATAAATTCTGCCGAAAAAGCTAACATCCCACTCGCCGACGCATTCTCAGACGCAGAACCTGCGCAATCCACCCATCAACCGAGTGAAGGGATTGCACCCGAACTGCATTCCAGTCAGCCCGAGGTGCTTGTCGAAGACTTGGCAGCCCGTGATACCGCCAACCCATCGGCTGTTCTAGACGACATTGAGGTTTTGAGTTCGCCGGACGCAACACCTGCTGCACCTGAACCTGTTCGCACAACGAAGTTGCCGGATGCTGCGATCGCCAATCCGCCTGAACCCGCAGCCGCAGCCGATGATCTGAATCCGGTGGCTCAGATGGATAGCGCTGAAGCGGTCAACCCACCAGAATCGGCTCACGCTCAGTCACCCCAAGGTTTGCAAGAGGTGGCACCTGCGTCCGTGGATCAGTCGCCTGTGGATCAGTTGCCCGTGGATCAGTCGCCAGCGGATCAAGCAGCAGCGGCTGATGCTGTGCCGGTTACTAAACCTCTGATCAAAAAACCGTCAGATTTGTCGCTCAATTTTCGCTATGCCGTTGCCCAAAGCCGAGCCTCTGCACCGATCTCGGCAGCGTTACTGCATCCCCTGGTGCCTCTAGAAATTCAAATTAACCATCTCCATAGCTCGGCAGACGTGCTAGCCACTCTGACGCCCAAAGAATTGCTCCAAGAGCTACTGGGTCGGGTGCTGCTGAGTGGCATTGGGCGGTTGTATTTTGAGCGTCAGCCCAATTTTGGACGGGTACTCTGGAGCCAAAATGGGGTTTTGCAATCGGTCGTCGATAAGTTAGAGATGCCGACGTTTCAAGGCATCATCAATGAGTTGAAATCGATGACGGGGTTAACCTTGCTGCCTGTGACCCAGGCAAAACAGGTAGAAATCGAACGGCTCTATCAACAAGCCCGGTTGCTCTTGCGATTTCGCTTTATGCCCAACCAGCATGGTGAAGAAGCCACGCTACAGGTGCTGCGTGGGGCTGCCCTGAAGTTTTATCAACAGCAACAGTTAGCCAGCTTAGAACGGGATGCCCTGACGATCGCCAAACAATTGCAAAATAAAATTAGCGAGATTCGCGATCGCGCTTTGGCAGAACCGGGTTTGTCGAGCATGAAATTAGAAATTTTGCCATCCCTGAGTCAACTGCTACACAGCATTGAAGAGCAACTGGGGGCATTGCAGCAAAATGAAGACCAAGAAATGTCGGAGTAGTTTAAAGCGCCTACATGGCTAAACGATTAAACCATCGAGGGAGGTGCTTTGCACCTCCCTCGATGGTTTAATTACCATAATCTTTGACCAGGCGAACGCCTGTATTGAAGGACGGATGTATTATGAATGAAGGAATGCAGATTGATGAAAACGGAAGATTTATGGTTGGAATCGCGGCGTCGCCGCGATTCCAACCATAAATCTTCCGGATTTAATTTAACTTGTGCTCCTAAGATGCACGATACTCCGTCCAACTTGATGCCAATGGACTTAGAAAAACCCCTCGGTTCGGTTATCCAAGGTTCTCTCAGCCAAGGATTGGAAGTACGGTTACATCCCGACGTGTCGGTCGAAGATATGCGGGTAGGAAAATTTTTGGTCGTCCAGGGTCGGCGATCGCACTTCTTTTGTATGCTCACCGATGTTTCGCTGGGCACGGCAAGTTTGCGCATTGTAGCGAATCCGCCAGAACCGAGTAATACGTTTCTGCATGAAGTTCTGGCAGGAACGGGCACCTATGGCACTATCAATCTGACGCCGATGCTGATGTTTACGCCCAGTGACGCGCTCAGTGAGTTGCCACCTACCATTCGTCAGCAAAAAGCCGATAGCCAAACGGTGAATCCTAAAGGCTACAGTCTGCCGAAAGCTAACACCAGTGCGATCGAACTATCGCCGGTAAAAACTATTCCCAGCCACTTTAGCCAGGTGTTTGACGCCAGCGAGCGAGATTTTCGGGCGGTGTTTGGCTGGGAAGATGATCCCCATCGGTGTAACTTTGCCATCGGGCAACCGATTGATATGGATGTACCCATTTGCATTGACCTTGATCGCTTTGTCGAGCGCAGTAATGGTGTATTTGGCAAATCGGGCACGGGCAAGTCATTTCTGACTCGGTTATTGTTATCCGGCATTATCCGCAAGCGAGCCGCCGTCAATCTGATTTTTGACATGCACTCAGAATATGGCTGGGAAGCCACGCGGGAAGGCAAACAATTTAGTACCGTTAAAGGATTACGTCAACTATTTCCGGGGCAGGTGCAAATTTACACGCTCGACCCAGAATCGACCAAGCGGCGCGGGGTAAGAGATGCCCAGGAGCTTTACATTAGCTATGACCAGATCGAAGTCGAAGATCTCATGCTGGTGCGGGGTGAGTTAAATCTGTCGGAAGCCAGTTTGGAAAATGCCATTATTCTTCGCAATGAGTTTGGCAAGACCTGGATCACACGATTGCTGAATATGAGTAATGAGGAGATCCAGGAATTTTGCGAAGTCAAGATGGGCAGTAAATCGTCCATTATGGCGTTGCAACGTAAGTTAACGCGACTGGACGATCTCAAATATTTGCGTCAAACCTGTCCCCATAATTACGTGGCTCAAATTTTAGAATCGCTTGAGCTGGGTAAACATGTGGTCGTAGAATTTGGCTCTCAGTCCAATATGTTGTCGTATATGCTGGCAACCAATGTGATTGCGCGACGGATCCATGCCAGTTACGTCCAGAAAGCCGAAAAATTTTTACAAACTAAAAATATTAGCGATCGCCCTCGTCAACTGGTAATTACGATCGAAGAAGCGCATCGATTTCTCGATCCGGCAACCGTTCGACAAACAATTTTTGGTACGATCGCCCGCGAAATGCGGAAATATTTTGTGACGTTACTGGTGGTCGATCAACGTCCATCTGGTATTGATAACGAAGTTATGTCTCAAATCGGCACCCGCATCACTGCCTTACTGAATGATGAAAAAGACATTGATGCCATTTTTACCGGAGTTTCGGGAGGGCAAAGTTTGCGATCGGTGTTGGCAAAATTAGATTCCAAACAGCAAGCCTTGATCCTGGGTCATGCCGTACCGATGCCGGTGGTGATTCGCACACGACCCTACGATGAAACTTTTTATGCCGAAGTTGGAGCCACAGCCTGGGAAGAGATGCCGACCGCAGCTGTATTCAAAGCCGCTGAAGCAGCCAAAGCAGATCTGGGGTTTTAGGATTCAGTTGGATCGCAACGAATCTCTAGCAAAAATCCATCGGGATCGTAGAAATAAATGCCTCGTCCTGTCGGGCGGCTCACCGGCCCATGATCGATCGGCACGTGGTGAGCTTCAAGAACGGCTAATGCTTGCTCAAATTGTTCGGGCGCAATATCAAACGCCAGATGTCCGGCACGGGTAAAGGCACGACCGGGATCTGGGTCAGGCGGCTGCAATTCAGGACGCCCAAATAAATCTAAAATCGTGCCATCCGGCGTGATAAAGTTGGCAACGTCTCCGGCAGCGACGGCGGCTTTTAAGGTTTCGGGAATTTCTTCTCCGGTAAGCTCATGCAATCCTAAAATCGTGCCGTAGAAGTGACGCGATACCTGCATATCGCTCACATTCAGAGCAACGTGATGAACTCGGCGCAGCAGCCCTGGTGCAAGTACGGGGACAGAGGGGGCAGAACTAGAAATCATAAGAGCGATTCTTAGTTAACGCTTTTCTCAATCATACTGATTGAAAGCCGATCCGGGAGTTAATATGGCGTGCTCTACGTGTCTACCCTTCACTCATTTTCTCTGATGGAAGCGCGGCGTCGCCGCGTTTCTAACACTCGTCTAAGAGAGCGACGGCTCTGCCGTCGCTCTCTTAGAGCCAATTTATAAAGTAAAGCTTAAGCGTTGAGATGAGGAATATCGCTTGATCCCCCCTTCCCCCCTTCAAAAGGGGGGAATCTGTTTAGATGCCCAAGTCCCCCTTTTTAAGGGGGATTTAGGGGGATCGAAATCTTTGTTTATAAATCAGCTCGCAAACGAATTGGGTTTTATGCAATCCACGATCCTCAGGAAATACTGACCAGTTCAATTTCAAAGGTCAAGTCTTCACCCGCTAACGGATGGTTAGCATCAAGGGTGACCTGCTCTTCAGATACTTCGGTAATCACAACGGGGATAATTTGACCGCTGGGTTGCCGGATCTGGAGTTGCTGCCCAATTTCCATCGGAATATCCCCTGGCATTTGCTGGCGATCGACGACTAAGACCATTTCCTGATAATGGGGACCGTACGCATTCTCTGCGGGAATCAGCTCGGTTTTCGAATCTCCCAAATTCATGCCGATCACAGCTTGCTCAAACCCTGGAATAATTTGCCCACTGCCGATCGCAAATTCCAGGGGGTCGCGCCCAATCGAAGAATCAAAAATGGTGCCATCGTCCAACTTGCCTGTATAGTGGACAGCTACCGTGTCGCCTTGTTTAGCCTGTGTCACTGCTTTCTCCTTGTCTGCAAAATGCTGCATCGATTACTTGCGCGAAAAACTGTCGCGAGACCAAACTTCGGCTTATGCAAGTGTTTTTGATCTTGCCCACCTTATCGTATGCAAGTATTTTTTGATCACGCCCACCTTATCGCAGACGAGTAGGAATTTGCATAGGCGTAATGTGATCTAAAGAGTTGGCTGAAATTGGCTGACTATGTGGCATTCACGAGTTCTTTTTAAGCAATGCCCTGTTGATCAGGCGGTTGTGGAAGGAGACGAGGCGATCGCCGCCTCAGACGAAATACCCAGGAATTTTTGGCTGACCCAGGCAGTCAGGATATGAGACAACACCCCCAACGGCCCGGCAAACAGACAAAGTGCCAGCGAATGAATCGTCCAAACCCCTGTTCGTTGACCTTCCCAATAAATCCAGCGTCCGACAAATAAATCCATCACCAAAAAATGAACCCAGCCTGTTGCCATAACTTTTTCGTTGGCAAAAAGGTTTGCCAGATCTGCTAATCCTAAATTGGGGTCAGAAAAAGCCTGTGCGGTTCCTGGATCTAAGCTGCTAATGAATAAGTACAGATAAACACCTGCCAGGGCGACAAAAGGCAAGAATGAACCCATCACCTTGCGAGTGATGCCCCAGTTGGGTAATAGCACCATGAGTGCCCAAAATGGCAACACAAAGAGATTGGCACCGCTAAATAATAGGTCTAAATTCATGGATTCTCCGGGGTGTTACCGACGGTTTATATTAGGTCACATGCCATTGCCAGGTGAACCAACACAAACCGTTGGATGTTCATGTTAGTGGGTGATTTTCAGCAACGTTTTAGGATGTTGTATTGCATCTGAGCGAAGCAAATACCTCACTTGCCTGAGTATTGGCATCTAAACCCAGGGCTGAGAGCGTTAGTAGATACGTATAATTTTCTAACATCAAACTGGCATCATAGCGAGAGGCTGGAATGTTGGTGTTACCGTCTGCCCACGTCAACGTGCCTACTTGAACAGTGATCGGCACCACCTGGCCACAGATGGTTTTGCTATCGGTTCTCGACGATGCGGCTTGAAAGGTGCCTTCCGGTTCATAAGAAAATGAGACTCTGGGTACAGGATCGTCCGGGTTGGTATCTTCGGTCCAGGCTTCTCCCACACGACTATTGGAGGGAACCCTGGCTATGAACAGTTCGATTAAAGGCGGCGGGGTACTGGCGTCCGTTTGGGGTAACGGTTCAAACACGTGAGTACTTCTCACCAGCGAAATCTGCGCCCCACCGATAGTTGTGCCAAAAATTCCGATTGCCCCACCCGGAATGGTGTAATCCATTAAACTTTGGGCGATCGCCTCGGCTCGACGAGGGTCAAAAGCATTGTTGATGAACTTGAAACCCAGCCCCGCCAGCCCCATGACGACAATTAAAATTGACCCAATGGCGATCGCCAGCATTTCCCAAATACTGACGGATACTGGGGTTGAAGATTCTGGAGTTGAGCTTGAAGGGAACTCTGCCATAAAACCATAAAGATTTAGGGATAGGGGTAGTGCTTTGCCAAGTATTTGCTGACGAGTGATGTGCTGCGCTTCGCGCAGCACATCACTCGTTTTAACCGTCAATTTTTAATTGACAGACCAGTAGTCGTATTATGATGTTGGGCTGGGCGGGCGTCGCCCGCCCAGCCCAACATCATGACGGTTTGAGAACCACCAATGTAGCAAGGCAACGATGCTTGATTAAACCGGGCATAAGGTTAGTTCAAATCTACTCCTAAGAAGCGATCGAGAAATCGGGTTCGCCAGATTAACCGCAGAATGAAGCACCATTCGATGGCAACCAGTCCAATAAATAGATAGTTGAGCAAACCCAGAGGAGCCAGTTCAAAGAAATTGCTTAAACCGGGGATGGCCAGAATCAGAATATAAATTCCTAGCAAAATTAAAGTGACGATGGTATACCGCCAATCGCCACTCAGCGCTTCTCCACCCACCCAGGCTGGAGTCGGAGGCTTGAGGAATGGGATGAGGAATAACTCGCCCAACACCAGAATAGCAACCAGGGCACTGCGAGGAATAGAATAATCGACCTGGCTGACGTCTGAACCGGGAGGTAAATCGAGGATAGCGTAGATCAAATAAAACAGGTAAACCAGTAAGGCAACCAGCGTCAGGGTCATCGTAGATGGCACAACAAAGTGCAGAATCGAACGAACAAGACCTCGCGGATTGGAAATACCAGGTTTCGCCCAAATGGGTACAAACATCGAGGGAAACCCAACGCCAATCAATGTGACGACCGCACTTTGTTTATTTTCTAACGGAAAGCTATCGGTCACGATCGCCGTTGCGAAAATTAAAAGGGTAACGCAAAGGGTTCGCACCATAAACAGTTTTAATACATCCTGGATGCCGTTACGAATCCGTTGTCCTTCTAAAAACGCTCGGGGTAACGATCCAAACGAGTCCTTTAACAACACAATATCTGCGACTCCACGAGTGGCTTTACTGCCGCTTTCCATGGCGATCGCCAGATTAGATTGTTTGAGGGATAAAATATCGTTGACGCCATCGCCAATCATGGCAACATAGTGACCTGCCTGGCGCAGACATTGCACCAAACGAGCTTTTTGCTCTGGCGTAATGCGACCAAAAATCGTGTGGGTTAGGGCAGCCTGGGCAAATTGCAAGTCATCCATCAGGGCTAACGCTTGCCCAGAGATAGCAGAGATTTCAGATTGCAACCCTGCCTGTTTGGCTAGTGCCATCACCGTTTGAGGATTATCTCCAGAAATAATTTTGATCTCAATTCCGGCATTGGCAAACCCGGCTAAGGTTTTCTGTGCCTCGGGTCGAAGTTCATCGCTAAATTTCAACAGACCCAGGGGTTGCACGTTGGGTGGCAACTGCGGTTGATCGGCTTCGTTCGTTAGCGATCGCCCGTCTGCTACAGCAAACATCAGCACCCGCAAGCCCTGGCGTGTCGCGGCTTCGATCCAATCTTGCATGTCTATTGTCAAGGTCAGAGCGCTAGCAAGGGTTTCTGGGGCACCGAGGATGTAGGTGAGGGATGGGGATGGGGGAGGTGGGGGAGATAGGGGAGGTGGGGGAGATGGGGGATGTGGGGGAGATAGGGGAGGGGATGAAGAGGTTAATAATTGATGTGTCGCTCCTGATAGCACTAAGCCACTCCACTTGCGGGCAGAGGAGAAAGGAACTTCTGCTATGACGGTGAGGGGTTGACCGGGACAAACGGAGGCGATCGCGGTTGTGGTGCGGTTGCCAGAGGTGGTATTGGCAGCATAGTTGCCTAGTTGCGATCGCAGTTCTGCGGCTGTGATGCCGATGGGATAGAGATCTTGCAACACCAGTTGATTGGTCGTCAGGGTACCTGTTTTATCCAGGCAAAGGATATCAACGTTACTCAACGACTCGACGGCATTGCTTTGCTGGATCAGCACATCCTGACCCACCATACTGACGGCACCTAACCCATATGCCAGGGTAATGGCTAACAATAATCCTGCGGGTACCAGACCTGCAATCACTGCGGCTCGTTGGACTAGTTCGCTTAAGGAATAATCGCGGCTGAGAAAACTGATGCCAACCAAAATCCACAAAAAGCAGGCAATCAACATAAACACCCGAATCACCAGGTTGATTTCCCGTTGTAAAGGGGTGAGGACATGGCGAAATGCCCGCGCCTTTGCCATGAGTTGATAGGCAACGGTTTCTTTGCCAACTTTCTGGGTTTCGTAATAGGCAGTTCCACTGACACAAAAACTACCCGAATAGACCGTCGTTCCCATCGGCTTGGGAATTAGATCCGATTCTCCAGTCAGTAACGATTCATCGACTTCAATATTACTTTGCCCGACAACCTCTCCATCAACCACAATCTGATCGCCCGCTTCCAGGCGCAAAATATCGCCCAATACAATCTCGCTAGGGTCAATATTTTTTTCTATGCCATCTCGCAAAACAGTCGCTTTGGGGCGGTTCAGTAAGGCAATTTTATCTAGCTTTCGCTTTGCCCAAATTTCTTGATAGATGTTTACCAAAACACCACCAAAGATGACCACAATGACCAGAAAAGCATCTCCCAAGCGTCCCAGAAAAATCATTACTAGACTGATGCTAGTAAAGGTCGCGTTGATAAAGGTAAAGAGATTTTCCTGAACGATCTGCCAATACGATCGGCTAGTTTGCAATTTGGTATTGTTGCCTTGACCGGCAGTCCGCCGTTGCATGGCTTCTGCTTCGGTCAATCCGCCTGCATCAGCGCGGTACTGATACACCTCTTCTTCGATGCTCATGATTCAGTTACTTCAACCATCGACTGATGACTGTTTACCCCAAAATACAGGGTTGTTGTTGGGGTCGCGGTGATGCGATCCCTCTCACAACAAACCTATACCCTAATTTAGGGTATTGCTGAATCCAGACACGAATGTGAACGGGATAAGTCTCTCAGGCTAATCAAAAACTAAATCTGCTCTGTCCTATGAAGCAGTATAGGGCGCAGGCAAAAAGACGCTCTTAGGCAAAGCGGCATGGCAACCCTGACGAATATCAACCACCTGCGTCACACTAAAATCGACTGCGACTGAAATTAAAGAGTAGGCTTCATCAGCACTCATGCTCCGTTTACTTTGCAAGAATGTCAGCATTTGCTCAGCCGATTGGCGCATCGCTTTGTTCAGATCTTCATTAAACCCATGGGTAATCCAATGCGTTGCGGTTTCCATGATCGGATTGGTAATTGGGAAATCTTTGATCACAAAGATCTGGAGATAGGCATTCATAGAAGCTTCGATCGCCGTTCCCGATAGCTCAGCATCTCCCTGCGCCATATGGGTATCGCCCACATAGAAATTGGCACCCGGATTGAACACCGGATAATACATCGTCGCTCCGGCACCATTACGCCAGTTGTCAATATTGCCGCCAAAGGGACCCGGCGGAATGCTATTAATCCGTCCGCTCTCTTGCGGAGCCACACCCATCACCCCAAAGTGAGGTCGTAGAGGAATTGCCACCCGTGTTTGAATTACTTCTCTGGCACTGGCATCGGGTGCGGTAATCAAGCCTGGTGTGTCGTAAATCGGTCTGCCTTTGAAGTCATAAGCAAACACAGGTTGTGCCAGGTTGGCTTCGGCATCAATTTGATAGATCGTAATCCGCTCTTTTTTGAAACTATCGTAGAGATAGCCCCAATTTGCCGCAATGTTACTGCCATAGCGCAGCCGGGGTTCTGTTTTCAACACTCGCACCATGAGCGTATCGCCAACTTCAGCCCCACGCACGGCGATCGGACCCGTCATAATATGCACGCCAGGACCGCGATCGGTGATGGTTTCATACACAGCTCTAACCCCATCATCCATCAACAGGTCAGGAGCATCTCCAGCATGGTGAGTTAAAGCTTCTACATAGACAATGTCACCGGAATCGATGGTTAATACAGGGGGTAGTTCTTTATCAAAAAATCCCCAAAAGCAATTCTCTGGTGTGGCTTTGAGGACATGAATATTGCTGGCATCACGGATTTCATCTGCCGCTTTCAAGGTCTGGGCTTTTGCGTCTTGTGGATCCCGCAAAAAGCCCACCATATTAGTGCCAACTGCTGCTGCTGCTCCCAGTGAAGCTAGAAATGCTCGTCGGGATTGTTTAGACAAAAACTGAGACGGATGATGGGCTGGATCTTCTGTGATTTCGTCAATGTCTGAGGTGGTTGGAGTGGGCGGGTTTGCGCCACAGTGCGGACAATGTGCGGCAGGGTGAGAATGCTCGTGGTGATGCTCTGACATAAACTCTAGCCGATAAATAGGAATAGATGTTCATAGGTTTATAAGGAAATGGTCGCTGCGAAATTGTGTTTCACATTACAGAAGCTATCATTCGGTGCAATTTGGTACATTCCTTCACCTTGGTGTAGCGTTACGCAACAAGCAGGGTGATGTGTTGAAACGCGGCGCGCCGCGTTTCAACACATCACCTATCTAGTGCACCAACTTAAAAGTTTTAGAGGGGGTGGAGGGGGTAAAACCTCCTCTTGGGGGCGTAGCCCCCAAACCCCCATGTTGCAAAATTTCGTGTTTGCAACACTAGATACTTCAACGGATAGCGTTATGTCATTCTTAAGAACGAGGTGCGATCGCTCTATTAATCCGACAATAAAGCGTTTTCATACTGTGATTCAATGAGCAACTGCGATCGCTTTCAATACTCATCTGCCCTATAACCCAGTGAAGCAGATTTAATTTTGCAAGGGGCATCACTGACCAGCTTTGACCGTATCGCTGACCACATCGAGAATCTTGCTAATCGCAATTGTTAAGTTAGTGATCTCGTTTGTATCAAGCTTAGAAAAGATGCTGTATAGATAGATGTCTAGTTTAGTTCACCTGTCAATGAAAGCAGAAGAAGCACTAGAGCTTCTAGATAAAATCCCGAAACAAGAACAGCTCACTGCTCTGCAAAAGCTGATTCTTTGTTATGCCTGGGATGGGTTAACCTATCCCGAAATTGCAGACAAGATGGGGTACGCTCACGAATACATTAAACACGTCGGTAATCAAATTTGGCGATCGCTTTCACAAACGTTGGGCGAACCCGTGAGTAAATATAACTTTCGGGCAGCGATGCAGCGCTATGCTCGACGGCAGCGGTTATAGCCCAGACGAGCAGTGCTGCATCCAGGATGAATTTGAATGGGAACCCGAAGGGTTCCCATTCAAATTCATCTCCAAAGCTAGTAACATCCCCAAATGCGATCGCGAGATGTTTGCATGGGACTGGTTTGAAAGTGCAACACGCCTATTCTCAACCCATCCCAGCGAGTCCTCAGTCACTCCTCAGTCATCTCTCAGCACACTGAGGGCAATAGCCGATACGCTAGTGATAGGACTGTGCAGGGTAAACCATATTCCTAAAGCACGGTTTCTAATTACAAGATTTACTCTGGAGTTCGAACGGTATGACCTCTTCAAAGAGCAGCTTTGAAATTACAAAAACAGAACAAGAATGGCGTGAAACTTTGACCCCAGAGCAATTTCAGGTTCTGCGTAAACACGGCACCGAACGAGCAGGGACAAGCCCTCTAGACAAAGTCTATGACAAGGGCGTCTATGAATGCGCGGGGTGTGGGTTACCGCTATTTTCATCGGATACTAAATTTAATAGCGGCACGGGCTGGCCCAGTTTTTATGCACCGCTGACAGAAGCGATCGAAACGTCCGTGGATCGAGCGCTATTTATGACGCGCACGGAAGTGCATTGTCGTCGTTGCGGTGGGCATTTAGGGCATGTGTTTAATGATGGTCCGGCTCCGACTGGTCAGCGTTATTGCATGAATGGTGTCTCCTTACAATTTGTGCCCGAACAAGAGTAGAGGTGATAAGCGTAGAAGTTCGGTCGCAAATGAATGGGGCATTCTTGTGAGAACGACCCGTTGATTCAACACATCATCTGGTGATGATTGCGATCGCCTACTCTTGTAGCAATTTTCAGTTGCATAAGGTACAGGGTGTTGAGAGAGAGCCGCGCTCCGCGCGGCTCTCTCTCAACATTCGTAATCTATCCAGGCGAAAAGTGCGATGAGTACTCTCTATCGATATAACGCTACGCGCTCAGAACTATGACGGGTAGTTGGTTTTATCAGTGACGCAGCGGAGCTGCGTCACTGATAAAACAAGGTCTGCTAGACAATGAAGTCGCTAGCACTAATGCTGCCCACCGCAACGTTCTCTAGGGTCACAAGAGGAGCAAAAGTTGTCCCGATGCCATCGCCATCAACATCAATTCGGACTAATGTCCCCGTGCTGGAAGCTTCAATCTTCAAATACCGACTAAAACGATTTGGATCACTAAATCCAGGGTTATCAACAGGATTATCAAATAGTGGACTTAGGTCAATGCGATCGCCTGAAGTAAAGTCTTTGATCGTATCTCCTCGATCTCGAATATTGTAAAAGGTAAAGCGATCGTTACCTGCTCCGCCAGTCAAAATATCAGAGCCAAGACTTCCAATAATGACATCATCTCCGTTACCACCATCTAGCATGTCATCGCCCCAATAACCATGAACGACGTCATCACCGTTTTCACCAAACAAGGCATCATCACCTAACGCTCCAAACATTTCATCATTGCTATTTCCACCTCTCATTAAGTCATTGCCTTCATAGCCGTTCATAGAGTCATTTCCTGCGCCACCAAACATGCTGTCGTCATCTAGAAATCCTCTGAGAATATCATTGCCACGATTGCCGACCAGTTTGTCGTTACCAGAGCCGCCAACAACTAAGTCATCACCGCCACCACCACTGAGAATGTCGTCGCCTTCTCCACCGTTGACAGTATCTTGACCAAAGGCACCCAACAATTGATCATCGCCTTCTGCGCCAAAGAGAGTATCATTGCTGCCTTGCCCTTTGAGCAGGTCATTGCCAATAAACCCGTTGATAGAGTCGTTTCCGGGTCCACCTGAGATATCATCGGCACCTTCATTGCCCCGGAGCAGATCACTGTTTTTGCCGCCCTTGATCGTGTCGCTCCCGCGTCCACCACTGATGAAGTCTTCGCCGATACCACCGTCAAGATAATCACTGCCCGGACGACCTAAAAGTCGGTCTTCACCAGCCCCACCAAAAATGCGATCGGTGCCGGTAGCACCATCAATATAATCATCACAGCCCAAGCCAAACAGGCTATCATTTCCAGCCAAACCTTTTAAGGTGTCACTGTCTTTTGTGCCGCGCAAGGTATTGGCTTTGCCATTCCCCACCAACGTAATTCCAGGCAGACAGATATCGGTGCCCGTTACGGCAAGCGTAACGATACCTGCGGTCAGAGGTTTAACCCCTGAGTTATCGGTGGCATTATAGGTAAATGTTGTACCTGCAAATCCATTGCTGGATTGAAAATATAGGTCATCAATGCGATTAATCGGGATATTTTGCCCGACTGTTACAGCAACCCCACCCAGGGATGGATCATCCAAAAAAAGAGTCCCTTGATTAGCGGGAGGAAGCGTCAAGATGGTGTAGTAAAGAATTTCACCATCTGGATCCGTGCCAGAAAGTCCGGTTAGCCTAACCGTTGTATTGGGGTCTAGCGTTTTTGCTGCATTGGTAACGGTGGGTCGAAGGTTATTGATCGGCTCAACCAGAGTGTCAATTTGCAGGTTGCGAATTTCGTGGATGTTGGTATAGGTTCCGGTAGATGCCGCAAACCCAAATTTAAAGGTTGCCGGAACTGTTCCGTTATTGGTAGCAATGTTAAAGGCCGGAACAACAGCCTCCCCAGCATCAAGAAAGTCGCCGTCTCCGTTGAGATCCAAATCAACCGACAATAGCCCTGCCGGTGTAATTTGAATTCTCGTGAAACGTAAGGCATTCTCTCGATTGGTAACGTTGGGAAAATCAATGCCTTGGGGAATCGTTGCAGTACCACCTAGAAACTGGTACTGAGTTGCTTCACTCCCCCGAATGGCAATGGAGTCTGGAATAGGATTTGCCACCCCCCCCACTCTTCCCTCGGTCGCGGCGGAGAAGTTGCCAAACTCATCAAACCCAACCCCAACATAGCCCCCTTCTACCCCTGCAATTCCGGTTCGTTGGGAATAGCCTAAGGAACCCCCAAAAGCGCCTCCCAGGTTCGGCGAGTTAGTCCCATTAATCAGGAAGAAACTCGTACCATCTGCCCCGTCACCTGAGGTATTTGAAACCCCATCGTAGGCAAAAAACTGAAAGGTAATCGATAGCCCTGCATTAGACTTGATCGGGATGTCGTAAATAACAAATGCAGCCTGGTTAAAATCATTGCTGGTAAGCCGTAATGCCCCTTGCCCATCGGCATCCAGAGGAGTGCCTCCTCCTGGGATCCCCCCCGACGATGCAGTGGTTCCAGGTCTAGCCGTTAAGAAAGGTTGGGCAGGAGGAGTCGTACTAGATTGACCAATTCCATAAATCCAAGGTCCGCTAGTAACATCGCTGCCGCGAAAGTCTTCTGCTAGCACCAAGACCAGGACAGAATTGAAGGCTAACAGTGCATCTCGGCTAAAAGCCAGTTCTGGCTTAACAGAGCTGGTTCTAACTTCTAAATCCCAGTCCCCACCGAGTGTAGCGCTGCCGGTAAGGTCATTAGAAGCCGCAATTTCCGCGCCCGTTAACTCTTTGAGCTGTTGAATTAAGAGCTGTCCGGTTTCACCGGCGGCAACATTGCAACCGTACAACAAGATATTGGCATCATCAGTCAGGGCTTCTGACCAACGTTGCAGGTGCTCTGTGTATTGCCCCAACGTATTGAGGCTGAGTTGAGATGAACCAATTTGGACTTTTCCTGCCTCACCATGAGAAATGATATGGAGACTGGAAACATGGTCATAAGTTGCCAGTACTTCTGTAATGCAAGCAACGCCATCTTGCTCTGCACCCAGGACAATCACGTTGGTTGCTGGTAAGGCACCTCTTACTAAAGTTTGGTAATCTGCAACCGATGAATCAATAAAAACGAGTCTAGAAATAGGTGTAGATGCCACCGTAGATTGACTGGAAGACTTCATTCAGAAAACCTCTTGGAAATGTTAGATGCATCAAAAAAAAACGGCGTAGTATTCGGCAAGGACTAGCTATAGCAATTGAATGGTTCATAAGGATGGGGTGCAGGGGTGGAACCTCTGTCCGGGGGCACAGCCTCCGCGCCTCTGTCCTAACTAGACCTGCGGCTGCTATGAGGATCACAAATTCATTAACCTGTCATTCTGTTTGAACACGCGACAGCGGAGCCGTCACGGTCTCAAAAAATTGGGGTTTACTAATCCACGATCCTCAGGGTTGATACCGTTTGCGTTAGATAGTGACTGACAAGCGATATCTGACAACGACCATCAAACCACTAGAGCGGAGGATATGAAATCGCCTACGATTGCCTTGTTTTAGGGGTTTGAGATGTTTTATAGCGCTGTGTGGGTTGATTCATGTTGTGGGGCGCGGAGCGCCCCACAACACCGTTTCTGTACTTAACGAACTTGCACACCGCTGTATCTGTGAATGCTACGTCGTTTAGGAAGTAGTACTCATCAAAGATTTAGGATGGCTGTGTAGTGCAATCTCTAATACCTTGTACATTTCCCCAATGTTGAATTTGCTCTTGCCGAAATATTCTGTAGATGCACGTTGCCCTGAAAATTTGCTTGCCCTGAAACATTTGCACGAAATTGAGCATAGCTACTGATTAGCTACGCTGTACTTCGAGGAGCAAAAGCGATCGCACAACCATCGATCGCGTATGTTTACGGAGTAGTCAGGACCTATAGAACACACCAAACTGACGTAAGACACACGCTTTTTAATAAGAGTTGAGATAGCTATGGTCAGTAGTTTCTCAGATTTTAGAGCCACTATTCCAACCTAATGCCCATGGAATCATAGGAGATTAAACCGTACAACTACTTAAAAGCAACCCCTGATGTATTTTCGTCAATTCTTCATGGAAGCATGAATCTTTTCAGCAAAATTACAGTCATTTTATCTCTAAGAGGCTAAATAGTGCCTGTTTTTTATTGACTCACTCGTTTGGGTTGAGGGGTTGAAACGGGCGATCGCCCTCTAATCGTCTGTAGCCATTTTTTTAAACAATCTTCCAGAACGCTGAGTCAGAGCGATGTTTTTTCTTGCCCTTCGGGCAAGAAAAAACATCGCTTCTAAGGATCGTGGATTTAATAAAACCCGGACGTTTATTTTTGGAAGCACGGCTCCGCCGCGCTTCCAAAAATAAACGTCCGGGTTTTAATTAATTTGTGATCCTAAGCCCTGCTTCCCTGAGTTGTGACGGGGGATAGCTAAAGGCAAAATTTGAAATCTCAATTTTCTTGTTATGTTGAGCAAGGATGTCTCTAGAATTGAGATGCTCTATTTACTGATGATGGGCAGCAACTGAAGAATCATTTAGCAAATCCTAGGGGTTCAGGCGTGAGGATAATAAGGATAATTGGAGGTAAAACAACACTGTGAATATCGGCGAAATATTTGAAAAGGGGGGCATTGCCATGTATCCCCTGTTGCTACTCTCAATCCTGTCACTCAGCACTATTATTGAGCGGATCTGGTTTTGGTCTAAAATCTTAACGCGAGAACGGGAAATTGCAGGGCGCGTGTTGGAATCTGCACGGCGCGATTGGTCAGCCGCGACAGAAATTGCCAAGCGATCGAACAGTCAACCCATTGGTCGGTTTCTCTACGCGGCACTGGAGCTAGAAAACCCCGAACCAGAAATTTTTCAGTTGGCGTTAGAAAATGCTGCCGATGAAGAATTGGCGACGATGCGGCGGGGCGACAAAATTTTAGAAACTGCGATCGCCCTTGCTCCACTATTAGGATTGCTGGGCACAGTGCTCGGTCTGATCAATTCCCTCAGCTCTATCCGATTAGCAGATTTAGGCACGGACTCTACGGCAGGTGTCACATTAGGGATTTCAGAAGCACTCATTAGCACAGCCACGGGTTTAATCGTAGCGATCGTCAGTCTGGCGTTTTATCGCACCTTCCAAGGATTTGTCTCTGGACAGGCAAAAGTGTTTCGGCAATCAGGCAACGAGCTAGAGCTGCTCTATCGCAAAGATCGCGCCATCCCCTTAACCAAGACTGAGATTTAAATAGATTGCGATGGTCTTTCAGAAATGGGGCTAATTTTTTTGAAACGCTCCCTTCGGGAGCGTTTCAAAAAAAATCAAATATAGACGTTTATTAATGGATTGAAACTGTTGTTACGGCGGCACCTAATTCTCCTATGAAAATTAATTTGGAGTCATCAGAACCTGATATTCGGGTTGAGCTAATTCCTCTGATTGATGTTATTTTTTGTATTCTGACATTTTTTATTCTGGCAGCAGTAACCCTCACCCGACAGACTGCTATCAACATCGATTTGCCAAAAGCGGCTACGGGTACCCCCCAGATGCGGGAAATGAAAGTTGTGACCATTGACCAGTATGGGCAACTTTATTTTGAGCAAGACCCGGTCAATCAGGCGGATCTCTACCAAAAATTGGCAGATTATCACCAAACCACACCCCAAGGGCTTTTGGTGCTGCGTGCGTCTCCGTTTGCCAGCTACAGCCAGGTTATCCAGGTCTTAGATGTTCTGAAATTGGTTGGCGGCGATCGCGTTGCGTTGGCAACCGAATCATCTGACACGGGCGAAACCAATCTGATACCCCCCAGTCAGGTGCCTGGTTTAAACGGGCAATCTGATCCCTATCTCATCGACCCGGCGAATCCATTTCCTAACCCCGCCGCGCCCGGCTCAGATCCCTTTGACCCTAACCAACCTCTTTTTCCAGGCATTGACTCCGTGCCCAGCCAACCGAATAGTGGGTCAACACCGGCTTCACCCTCCCAAAATCCTTCTCCTAAGTTTTGACCTGAATTGAGACGACATCCCATGTCCCGGTCGCGCTTGTTAACCATCATTGCGGCATCTGTCCTGACGTTGGGCATGGTGCTGTGGTTGGTAGATGCGTTGTTGCGTCTGTATGCTTCTCTATCTCTGATTTCTCCGGTCTTGAGTGGCATCGTTCTGTGGATGATATTGGGACTCTTAGGCGTCTTGATGGCAGCGCTGGTTTATTACGCTGTTTTATTTTTGCGTCCAAAAGCACGTAACAATCGCCCTCCCATTACGCTTCCAGAGCAGAAAGCAGACGTTGCCGAGCAAACTCTTCAAGCTGTTCGACAACAATTGGAGCAAATCCAAGATGAAGTAGCTCAGCAGGCCTTACTCAGGCGATCGCGTGAAATCGAAGAAAATTTGTCTCGGGGGGCGTTGCAGGTCGTGATTTTTGGCACCGGCTCCGCTGGCAAAACCTCGTTGGTCAATGCGATCGCAGGGCGGGTCGTCGGGCAGGTGGGTGCCCCAATGGGGACAACAACGGTGGGAGAAACCTACCGGCTACGCCTGCAAGGATTGGCACGCGAAATTTGGATAACAGACACGCCCGGAATTTTGGAAGCGGGGGTGATTGGCACGGAACGAGAGCAACTGGCACGAGAGTTAGCTACTAATGCAAGCTTGTTACTCTTTGTTGTGGATGGCGATTTGCGCAAATCTGAATATGATCCGTTGAGAGTATTATCGGCAATTGGCAAGCGATCGCTGCTCGTATTCAACAAGATTGACCTGTACACGGACGCTGACCAATACGCCATCCTAACCCGTTTGCAACAACGAGTGCAGTCTTTCATTGCCGCAGAAGATGTCGTGGCGATCGCGGCTCATCCCCAGGCGTTGACCTTAGAAAATGGCGATCGCCTTCAACCTGAACCAGAGATTCTGCCATTACTGCGGCGGATGGCAACGGTTCTCCGATCGGAGGGAGAAGACTTGATTGCCGATAATATCCTGCTGCAATCCCAACGACTGGGCGAAGAAGCTCGCCAATTGCTCGACGAACAACGACGACAGCAGGCAGAAAAAATTGTCGATCGGTTCCAGTGGATCGGGGCGGGGGTCGTTTCTCTCACCCCATTGCCTGGTGTAGACTTGCTGGCAACGGCGGCTGTCAACGCTCAGATGGTTGTAGAACTCGGGCAAGTTTATGGTTGCGAAATGAATTTAGACCGGGGTAAAGAATTAGCGTTTTCTCTAGCAAAAACCCTGGTGAGTTTAGGTGTGGTTCGAGGTGCCATTGAGGTGCTCTCGATTACCCTACAAACCAATGTCAGCACTTTTTTGATCGGTAAAGCCATCCAGGGAGTGACCGCTGCCTATTTAACCCGCATTGCGGGGCGAAGCTTTATCGAATACTTCCGCCGCGACCAGGACTGGGGTGACGGTGGCATGACCGACGTGGTGCAATCCCAATTTCAACTCAACCGTCGCGATGAATTTATCAAAACCTTTGTTCAGGAAGCGATCGCGCGTGTTGTTCAGCCGCTAACCCAGGATAATCATTAACCCAGTAGGGCTGAAAGCTCATCGACCGCTCGTAAATGCCCCCGACACGCTGCCCGCAGCAAGCGATCGATGGCATAGCGTTCTTCGTCCGACAGCATGTCATCAAACATAGCTGCCATCAATCCATACCGATCTGCTAATGTAACAACCCCAGAGTTGCTCACTTGAGCAAATAATTCGGCGATCGCACCTGGCAATAAACTAATAGGTTGGATCATGACAGTGACAATTCAGGAACTCGATACTGTATTAAATATCGGAGATTTTCATAGTATTTGCGGTGATTGAAACGAGCGAACTCTTGTGATTTTGTCCCGTAAACATGAGTGATAGAACTAGTTAAAAAACGTGACCAAATCTCTTAAAAAGAGTGACACAAATCACTTACTAAAAGACCTAAAAGTGGGTTTTGTTGTGGAGTGAACTGATATCGCTAGCCTCTGGTCTTGGGATTGAGCGGCGTGGGCTGAGTCTACGCCCCTCAATGCGAACCTTTGCAAAATTCCAATCGGGTTGAGTGAGTATTTGTACATAAAAATTCCGCTTGAAACTTCATCTCAACTTGATACGCGACTACAAATGGTTAAAGAAACAAATCTGGAATTCGCTGTACAAGTAATGTAGGTACCTGCATCAGCAAGATTCAAAACCCATCCTGTCTTGCTTTTTCACTTTCCAATCAGCGATCTATCACAGATACCTGATATATAACGTCATAAGCAGATCGAGGTCTGTCTGCTTTCTGTAGGTCTACTTAGGTGTGCATCGCTCAAATTAATTACGTGCGTCCTCAAAAATACGTAATTCATAGTTACCCGCTTGAAGCTTAATTAGGTAAGCCAACGCATTTCAAAGAGAAGTTTGATTCGCGGAACTTCAACATTTTGGCGCAGTCCTGATTACTTAGTCCTGAATAGCGGGAACACTAACGGTAAGCAGTAGTAAATGCCCCCTTGTATCTGGAGCAATTGAGACGATCACTATGCCAGCACAATTTTCTTACGCTGACTCTGCATACGATGAACCAACTGACTTCAGCTTTGAATCTGGAGCACTTGAGACTGATAGTTCTGGATTAGATGCTGAAGCTCTTGAAAGTGACTTAGTCAGCCTTGAAGCAGAATACGCCAACGCTGCCGTTTCTAAAGGGGTAGGTCGTCGGACAACCGACCTGGTGAGACTTTACCTTCAAGAGATTGGTCGAGTTCGGCTATTAGGGCGAGATGAAGAAGTTTCAGAAGCACAGTGTGTCCAGCGCTACATGCGCCTATTGGAACTATGCCGCGAGGCTGCTCAAGAGGATGAGGCTCTCAACCGATATGTCCAACTCCTCGAAGCCTGCGATCGCTTAGCCTCCATTCTAGGACATCGTCCTTCCTTAGAACGTTGGGCAACAGAAGCAGGGGTGGATGTTACTCAGCTAAAACCAATTCTTGCAGAAGGCAAAATCCGCTGGGCGGAACTTGCCAAGCTATCTGTAGAAGAACTGGATCGGATTAAAACAGAAGGGGTTTCTGCTAAAGATCACATGATCAAAGCAAACCTGCGGTTGGTGGTGTCGGTCGCCAAAAAATACCAAAATCGCGGGTTAGAACTTCTAGATCTGATTCAGGAAGGAACGCTCGGTCTGGAGCGTGCCGTGGAGAAATTTGACCCCACCAAAGGCTATCGGTTTAGTACCTATGCTTACTGGTGGATTCGTCAAGGGATTACGCGGGCGATCGCCACTCAAAGCCGAACCATCCGCCTACCCGTCCACATTACCGAGAAATTAAACAAAATCAAAAAAGCTCAGCGCAAAATCTCTCAAGAGAAAGGCCGGACGGCATCGATTGAAGATATTGCCCTGGAATTAGACATGACCGCACCGCAAGTGCGCGAAGTGCTGTTGAGAGTGCCTCGTTCCGTTTCCCTCGAAACCAAAGTGGGCAAAGAACGAGATACAGAATTGGGCGATTTACTTCCTGAAGAAGGCGTATCCCCAGAAGAAGCACTGATGCGAGAAGCGCTCCACCGTGATCTGCAACAATTACTCACCGATCTCACTACTCGTGAACAGGACGTAATTCGGATGCGGTTTGGCTTAGGAGACGGTCAGCCTTACTCATTGGCAGAAATTGGGCGAGCCTTAGATCTTTCGCGGGAACGCGTTCGTCAAATTGAGGCAAAAGCGCTACAAAAATTGCGCCAACCCAAGCGACGGAACCGGGTGAGAGATTACCTGGAATCGTTAACTTAAAGATCGCTAATCTCAGGTGATGTTAAGGATTACAGATTAATGAACGTGTAATTTTGCTTGAGAACGTGATAGCTCTGCCGTCGCGCGCTCAACAAGTATTAGATTTCATGAAATCTACGAACCTAAGGATCCTCATAAAAATAACTTGAATAACTGTTTTGGGAGAGTGCGGCGGAGCCGCACTCTCCCAAAACAGTTGTGGGGTTTAATTTTGTAAAGATCCTAAGGGTTAATTTTTGTAGAGAATGTACAAAAATTAACCCTTAAATTTTATTCCCATAGCAGAACGGCGCGATTTCAGCACGATGCCTGATGAAATGGGTTGCGTCCATAACAGGCGATCGCGGGTCACACGTCCCGACGCAGTTAACACACGAAGTTGTTGGACAGAATGACACCAGATTATGAAAACCCTATATTTATCAAGGGTTTTAAGATTAAAACAGCAACGAACTTATTAAATAATATTCTCAATAAGCCTTTTTTCTTGCAAGTGAGTCGCTAGATTGTGTATCCTTCTCAATAAGACAGCTCTATTGAGAGGAAGGTATTATGACAGCTTACACATCCACCTCACTCAAGGCTGAACTCAATGAAAGAGGATGGCGTCTAACTCCGCAAAGGGAAACGATCCTCCGCATCTTCCAAAACCTTCCTAAAGGAAATCACCTCAGCGCTGAAGATCTCTATAACCTACTTGAAGAAGATGGTGAGGGGATTAGTTTATCGACCATCTACCGAACCCTCAAGCTAATGGCTCGTATGGGTATCTTAAGGGAGCTTGAACTCGCTGAAGGGCATAAACACTATGAGTTAAATCAGCCATCTCCCTACCATCATCACCATTTGATTTGCGTGCGGTGCAATAAGACCGTTGAGTTCAAAAATGACTCGATCCTACGGATGGGCACTAAAACTGCCAAAAAGGAAGGATATCATTTGCTTGACTGTCAATTAACCATTCATGCGGTTTGCCCAGCCTGCCAACGGGCATTACTGCCTATCTAAAACTCCAGCAATCGGTAGGCAGGCTCACAGATTAATCACCCTGTTATTCTTTATTGGAGAGGGCGACGGCTCTGCCGTCGCCCTCTCCAATAGAATTGGGTTTTGTTCTATAGCAATTGAATGGTTGATCAGGACGGGGTGCGGGGGTTCTAACCAGCCCTTCGGCTGCTATATCAACGCTTCGGATATGCTCTAAGTCATTCAAATAATTTCAAATTCTGCCCTAAAAACCTGCGGGGGCAAGCACATCACCTTCAGTTACGCCATACGCATCTTGCGCTTCGGTGATCGAATCTCGGGTTTCTGTTCCCAGGATGCCATCTAATGAACCTTGGTAAAATCCTCGACGAGACAAACGTCGTTGCAGATCAACAACACTATATCGGCTACTGCCCGTGCCTGCCGAGTTATTCGAGGGGTTAGATGGGGGAGAACCCGGCTGGGACGATCCGTCGTTTGGAGGGTTGCCTGATGTTGATTGTTGTCGAATCGCCTCTGTTAAAGCGGCGTCGGTAACGGGACCGACAATGCCATCGACGGTTAGCCCTTCTCTTTGCTGGAAAAGTCGAACAGCCTCTTCTGTACGAGAACCGAAACTACCGGAGATATCGCCATCGTAAGCATCTACCTGTCTAAGACGACGTTGTAACTCTGTCACCGCAGGTCCCGTATCTCCCAATTGCAGCACCCCATCATCATCAGAATTTCCTGAAGAATTATCAGAGCCTGAGTTGTCACTGCCACTGCTTGCATTTTCCAGGGCGGCGCGGGTTTCGTAGCCAACGACACCATCCGCAGATAATCCATAATCTTGTTGAAACGTGATCACTGCATTTTCCGTACCCGAGCCAAAGTCTCCATCGATGACGCCGTCATAGTATCCCAGGTCAGATAACTGTTGCTGAATCACCTCGACTTCTGATCCAAAATCGCCGAACCTTAAGAGACCATCGGACGATTGACTGATTAAAATCGGTTGTGAAAAACCTTGGGGCGCGATTGACGAAGAGTTGCCAGGAACAGCTAATTGCGTTGCTGCCTCTGTATTTGCCAGACGAGTAGACTCAGACGCTGCCTGGGCTACAGCACCAGTTCCCCACATCCCCAGGCTGACAAGCAACAATCCTGCGTACTTGACTAGGGAGCGATCGCCATTCCGCATCAGATCTATAGCCGTAGCAGCCAGAATCAACGGAGAACAAGGTTGCGATCGCCCCTCAACCGATGGGTCAAGGTAAAAACGTTGATAAATTCCTGTAAATCGGGAATTGTTGAGAAACTGCATAGCATTAACACAACTCTTCTGTGTGATACCAAGATTTCACTCTTTAGGCTGTAATTCTATGTCATTTTCTCCAGTTTAGGCATGAAATGACCTAAATCCAGCTTGACAGCCAGAATTACAGATCAATAACCCTGTAACTCGTTTGGAGAAAGCAATGTTGAGAGAGCGACAGCTCTGCTGTCGCTCTCTCAAATGAATTGGATTTCATTCAATCCCCGATCATTAGCCGATGAACCGACACAGTATAGAATCAGTTGAGGCAACGTTAAACCTAAAGGGAAGATGAACATTTTTCATTGCTGCGTCCAGAAGTCTGCCAGTCAGTGGATTCGGCGCATCTTATCAGACAAAAGAGTTCTAGAGGCTTCGGGTTTAACCGCTCATTGGTACAAAAGTTTGGCTGCATTGGAAGATAATCCAAAATCGACACATCAGAAAACCTTTGTAGAGCCTTTCCCAAACGATACAATCATCACTCCTCTCTACATTGATTTCGAAACTTTTTGTACCATTCCTAAAAATGACAATTATCGAGCATTTTTTGTTATGCGCGACCCAAGAGACTTAATTGTTTCTTGGTATTTCTCAACTCGATATTCTCACCCTCCTTCAGAACGGATGTCTAAACTCAGAGATACACTGAGTCAGCTCTCTACTCAAGAAGGGTTATTATTATCTATTGATATTTTGAGTTCTGGGGGCTATTTTAAACCTTTAGAAACCTGGATTAATGCGTCAGAAAAAGATCCAAAAACTACAGTAGTTCGATTTGAAGATCTAATTGGAGATGACGGTTTTAATGTCTTCCGAGCATTATTTCAACATTGCGAGATTGCTATAGAAGATGATGCTCTGAAACAACTCCTGGTCGAGTATAGTTTCGAAAATTTAAGTGATAATCGACGTTCAGGAGTGGAAGATAAGTTTTCTACCTTCCGCAAAGGAATTGCAGGGGATTGGGTTAATTATTTTGATGAAGAAATAGAGAAAAAATTTGAAGAAGACATGGGGAATATTCCCTATGTGTTGGGTTATCGCGCTAGTAAAGTTGAGGTATTAAAAAAACAGTTGGTTCAAGCTCAGGTGCAATTACAGCAAGCCCATTTGCAGTTGCAACAGATTCAACTAAGGAATAGCCCAGATGATATTGGACAATTTCGTTCTACTTTGCCAGATTCTTCTAGAACTTTAACAACTGAGCAAATTGAGCTGAATCAAGCGATCGCCAAATTGCACAAAACGATGACTCGAATGAGGTTTATTGGGCGCAAATTTCGGCAAGGTAATCAGAAGATTAGAAAACTGAGACAACGATTGCAAAAACTTCAGAAACGACTCCGTATCACTCAAAAACAATTGCACCAAAAAGACCAGCAGCTTAAACAGGCAAAGATAACGATTAAAGCTCTGAAATCTGGAAAGATTGGGTGGCTAAGAGATCAGTGGCACCAATTGAAAAGTAAGCTCACCTAGAAATTTTTAGATTTTAATTTTCTACATCTAGGGTTGAGTACGTAAAATAGGTTCGACGACAAAGGTATGGAACATCGTAAAAAACGATCAGACATTGATGTTTTTCCAGACGACATTTTCCTGGTTTCTTACCCGAAATCAGGCAATACGTGGTTTAGATTTTTAATAGGAAATTATCTAACGAATAATCAATGTAATTTTGCTAATAGTCATTTAATTGTTCCGGACATTCACCTCAATCCAGAACATTGTTATCAAATCAAACGTCCCAGAATTATCAAAAGCCATAGACCTTACACATCTCAATATCAACGGGTCGTTTATATTGTCAGAGATGGACGAGATGTGGCTGTTTCTTACTACTTTCATAAACTCAAGTACGGAAAAATTAGCCCAGATACATCTTTCTCAGATTTTCTCATCACTTTTAATGCTGGGTTAGTCGATAAATTTACAGCGTGGAGTGATCATGTCAATTCATGGCTTGATCAGTGTAGCAACGATTTCTTGTTGATCAAATATGAGGATATGAAACTCGATACAGCACAGCAATTTAATCGATTTCTTGAATTCTCTGGATTGCCCGTTGATCAAACCAAAGTTGCCAGTGCGATCGCTGCCTCTACGTTCGAATCCATGCAAAAGCTTGAAGCAGCGATCGCCCCTGCGGCAGACGGAAATACCTCATCCATTCCATTTGTGCGTCAGGGTAAGGTGGGTGCTTGGCAAAGTTATTTTAGCGATGAATTAGAACAGAGATTCATTAACGCTCATGGCTCAGCTCTAAATCGTCTAGGCTATATTTCTACCTCGTATTCGACCGAACCTGACAGAGCAAGTTATCAAACGGATTTGGAGCAGATAAGAAACCTCTTGCTACAAAAGCTAAATGAAACCGAAATCAAGCTAGAAAACGCGCAATTTCGAGCCCAGCAAGGTAGACAAAAGATTAAAAAAGTTCAGCTTAATCTTCAAAAAGCTTATCGGGACTTAGAACGAACCCAACAAACGCTAAAAAACTTGACAGTTGAACCTCCTGATACGACTGGATGGTTACAGCAGCAAAGACTGAAGGTAAAGCGATGGTTAGGCGATCGCTCTTTGCTAAAATGAAAAAGTTGTAATAGCGTAGCAGCGTCTCACCGTAAACTCTGCCTTGGCTTCGGTCTAGATGAACTGTAGCAAACACCTTATTCGACTAATGAAAAATGATGCTAGCGATCGCGTAGAATTATCTAGAGTCTAAGATTATATTTACTACCTTTAGAATTTAGTTAGCATATAATTTATGCATCTCCTCCATCTAAAAAACGTAAAATTTTGAAGTAGCTGTTAGTTTTTAAGCCTTATGAACAGTCATAAAAAAAGATCCGACATTGATTTTTTTGCTGATGATGTAATTTTAGTCTCCTATCCAAAATCAGGTAATACTTGGTTAAGATTTCTCATTGGTAATTACATTACTGAAAATAGTTGTGACTTTGCTAATAGTCATTTAATTGTTCCAGATATCCATCTGAATCCAGAATATTGTCGAAACTTAGAAAGACCTAGGATTATTAAAAGTCATAGACCCTATACACCTGATTACCAACGAGTTGTGTATATCGTTAGAGATGGCCGTGATGTTGCCGTTTCCTATTACTTCCACATGCTTAAATATAAGCAAATCAGCCCGGAAACCTGTTTTCAAGACTTTCTTCTTGATTTTAATGCAGGATGTGTTGATGGTTGGATGACTTCATGGAGCGAACATGTCAATGGCTGGATAGATAGTCCTCAAAAAGACTTTTTGTTGATCAAATATGAGGATATGAGGAAAGATACAGCCCATGAATTCACACGCTTTCTAGAGTTTGCAGGATTACCAATCGATAAAGATAAATTAATCGCTGCTGTTCAAGCGTCTGAATTTGACAATATGAAACGTCTTGAAAAAGACTTAGCTCGCATCACACCAACGTACGACATTTCAAAACCTTTTGTACGTCAAGGTAAAGTAGGTGGTTGGCAAGAGTTTTTTAGTGAGAAAATGATAGAAAGCTTTATTTATGCCCATAGTTCAGCATTAGAAAGACTTGAATATGTATCAGCTTCTATCATAAATGAACTGGAACAACGAGAATTTCAACCAGAACTTGAAAGGTTGCGATTAAAGCTGCGCTACACCGAAGCTCGATGGAAAAAAACTCAGTTAAATCTTTCTCAAACTCGATCCGAATTAGAAAAGTCTCAGTCAGTTTTAGAAAAAACTAATACAAAGTATCTCAAAGAACAACGCACCATTAAACGTCTGCGCCAACAACTAAAACGAGCCAGACAAAGGCTAGTTGGTATGCAAAAGAAAATCGGTGCAATGGAATCTAGTAAATTTTGGAAACTTCGCCATCAATGGGTTAGCTTAAAGAAGCTACTCTTTCCCTCTGAAAAATAGGCTTTTTTACGCTTCTTAGCTAAAGTAATTGTCTTAATATTACAATCAGCAAATGATTGTTTTATGTATTTATAACCAACTACCTAAAAATAGATTTTGAGTCATATCTTTTTATAGACATTAATATTTAGAGAACAGCAGTGAAAGTTAACCAACTTTGCAAGACATCTAAATTATTAATCTTCAGTGTTCAATCCCAACTTGCGCTTAAGGATAAACCATCTCTCGCGCAGTTTCCAAAACTTGCTGCTTTGCATGGCTTCAATTCCGCTATTCAGCGATTTAATTGCATCCCGTGCGCGATTCAATCTACTCTTTACGTTCTTTAACCTGCCTTCAAGACGTTGATTACGTTCGAGCGATCGCTCAAGTTTTGTCTGGGTTTGATTAAGTTTTGTCAGCGTCTGCTGAAGTCGGCTATGAGTTTCCTGCAAGCCTTTCACAGACTGGATTAACTGTACTTGATAATCGTTTAAGACAGTTTGAGTTTGATGCAGTGCTTTTTGCAAGCTAACGATATCTTGCCCTTGCTTTTCGATGATCGCTAGTCGTGATGCTCGGTCGGCTTCAGATATTTGATAGAAGGCTTGCAGTTCTTGATGGGATGATTGCAACTGGTTTAGAGTATCTGTCTGATCCAGTAAAGCTTGTACCAATCGTCCCGAGGGAATTGACAATAGGCGATCGCAAATTTGCTCTTGAGTATGTTGCTCTAGAGGTTGTCGGCTAGCAACAAAGAACATGTCATAAGGAAATAGATTTTGTCTAAATTCTAGAAAAGGAAATCCTAACAGCTCGAAAAATTGCTGTATAGCTCTATGACTGAACAAATGTAAATGCTCAATCGATTTCATTTGTTCTAAAAAAATATCATTTTTCTCAACTAATTCTGAATAGCTCTTGCCTTCTTCATAGTTAGGTATTTGAACAATAAAAAATCCATCTGGCTTCAGGATAGAAGAACAGTATTTCATCGTAGCTACCGGATCAGGGAGATGCTCTAATACATCAAAAAGGACGATAGCATCCAGTGATTGTTCGACCAATTGTTGCTCTTCAACGGGTCCATGCAGCATAGGAATATCAAAAGTTTTGTGGGCGAAATTCACTACCCAAGAACTCATTTCCAATCCTGTTGCATCAAATCCAGCCCAACGCATTAATGCCACAAACCCACCGTGAGCACTCCCTAGTTCTAAAATGCTTGCCGGAGGTAGTTTATAGGTTAATAGTGTACGCAACCAGTGTAGACATCTTTCTGGTAAATCTTGACGTGAGCGTTGATAGATATCAGGAAAGCCATAATTCTCGGTTTGATGAGATAGCCAATATTCCTTTCCATAGAAATCTTTGTCGTCGTTTTTAACTTCGATTTCCTCGGCGTCCAAACCTGCTTGTGAAACTAATGTGCCACACTTTTTACAAAGTAAATACTCATCAGAAAAAAGATTAAGTTGGTCGTTGCCACACCAACAATTTCTATGTGCCATATATTTAATCGTTGCTAGCCAGCCCTAAAATCTTCTTAAACTTAAACCACACCGATCGCATCTTCCAAAATTTACTGGTTTGCATTGCAGCAATCATACCTTCCGCTTCTTGTTGCTTTATCTGGGTCGCTTCTAATTGAGATGTAGCTTGCTTAAATCGTTGCCGCAATGACTTTAACTCATCTTGGGCGGATTGAAACTCTGTCTGCATGGCTAGAAATTGAGAGGGATCAACCGTCGGAACAGCAACAGTATGCTGCAATTGGTGCTGAACTTTTCTAAACTCTGCCCATACTGGAGGTATTGGAGAATGCTGGTTGACTTGCTTGTGTTGTACAGTATCCAACAGGACGTTAGCCACAATATCTGCCATCTTAGACCAGGAGAATTTTTGAGCTTGCTGTAACCCAACTTCACCCAGTCGTTGACGCATCTCTGGATCTTGTACCTGTCTCAAGACACGGGCAAGTCCGTCGGCATCGGCAGGATGAACGTAAAGAGCAGCATCTCCACCAACCTCTGGAATAGAGGAATTATGGCAAGTGATTACAGGACAGCCACAGGCCATTGCTTCTGCCACAGGTAACCCAAATCCTTCATAAAGGGATGGATAGACTAGAGCGATCGCTCCTGAATAGGCTTGCCTCAACTCTTCATCATTGAGACGTAACAGATGGATAGTTACTGCTTCAGCCAGAACCTTGAGTTCCGATTCTAACTGCTCGTTTCCACCGATACACACTACATCTACGCCAGCCCGATTCTCAAGTTGCCCGAATGCTTTGAAGAATAATGCGGCATTTTTGTAACCATCCACGCCAACACGTTCACCTACTAGCAGAAAGTAGGGTTTGGTCAATTTAAACTTGGTCTTGAATTGCTGAATATCATCGGGTGTGGACGGGGAGAACAGGGGATCGATGCCACAATGCGCAACGGTAACGGACTCCTTTGGAATATGGGGAAAAAATCGTATCAAATCGCGGGCTGTACTTTCAGAGATGGTGATATATCGAGATGCATGGAGAATGCCAAATCGTTTTTCTTGCCAATCTGGAGTGCTCAAATCCATCTTGAGAACTTCTGGAATCATGTCGTAGCCCATGAATACTGATGGCGTAGATGTTGGCGTGGTGTAGTAGGTTGAAATGAACAGATCTGCGCCTTCCTCATCACAAACTGCTTGGAGAACTTCAGCATCCAGAGCAGTTTTACTGTAGTTATAAGGATGAATTGAGCGATAACGCACCCCCGGAATTTTAGGGGCAGTGCCAGCGCGATCCAAAACAACGACATGGCGGGCAAATCCAGTTTTGCTCCATTCCTCTAACACAGATGCCCAAACGCGAGCTATTCCAGTCTTGTTAATTTGGAAAAAGACCCCATCAATGACTACAACAGGGTATGGCTTGGCAGGACGTTGACTGATACGAGTGGTTGCCTGAGTAATAGCAACACCAAGCGTTTCAACCAATCGTTGCTCTGAAAAGGATTGGGCGATCGTTTGCCGTGCAGCTTCTCCGAGGCGACGGCATAACTCTTGATCTTGCCAGAGTTGGATAGTGTAATCTGCAAATTCCTGAGCATCTTGAGCAATCAAGCCATTAATGCCATGTTGAATGGGAGAGCTTTCTGCCAAATTTTTCAATACGATGACTGGCACTCCATGAGCCATGGCTTCTACGATTTTTATTTGTTGCCCTGTACCACCAATCAACGGACAAATAGCAAATCGGCTTTCGGCATAGAGAGGTGTCAGATCATGCACAAATCCCAACAGCTTGGTGTTAGGAATCGCCTTTAAATGTTGACAGCTTGAACCTACCACATTCAGATTGAATTCTGGGCACTGTTTGAGAACTAGTGGTAATACTTGTTTAGCGAAATAACAATAGCCCTGTAGGTTAAATGGATTTGGACCAATAGCCAACAGCGGATCGCTGGTGTATGTGTTATTGATCTGTACTGGATCAAACGCCATCGGGACATACTCGACAAACGTATGATGCGTATGGTGCTGCATCTCCTTGGCTTCAGTTGGAGAAATAGCAATGGTACAGTCGTATTGGTTATAAATCCAATACTCATCGGCTGTGGCATCTACATCAAACTGAGAGAAAAACTCTTCATCTACAAAAACAGAATCGATATCTTTAAGATGAATAGGCGTTTCGGGGGCATGTTGGTGTAGCGCATAGTTCATCTTGAGATTGCGACTGTAGAGGTCAATGGTATCAATCACCCTCAATGCTGACTGAAACTCTTGGGCAACCGCTAACCCGCCCCAAAGGGAGTAGTTGATCATCACTAGATCGGGGGCGATCGCCTGAAATGTCTGGCGAAAGCGATCGCGCAACCCCGGTGGAGCAAACATGGCAAAGTTTACTACCTGTCCAACCCGCTCTCCGGCATAGGCTGTGTAGTAATAGTCGAACTCTGTTGGTTGATGAAGCTCAACTGCAATGTCGAGCGTTTCTTGAAAGTATTGAACGCTGTCAGGTGTCCAGGGACTATCTGTAAATTGGGTGGAGCTCAGCAATGTCACCTTGTACCCAAGAGATTGCAACGCGCCCAACATCGAAAGGCACCGTCGATGGGCACCAGACTGAGCGGGATAAGGATTGTGTGGGAAGAAAACTAGGGCAGCTTTAGATGCTGCTATGGAACTACCTGTCATAGTTTTTGGGGCTCACTCCACACATCATCAATTCAGCAAATCAAGGCAAAGAGACAAATGGGATGCAACTCTATAGATAGTCCAATCCTGAATTGTACAGGAAGATGAATTCAATGAACTGTAATTCTTTTAGGATAGGTATCTTACCCGTTTGAGTGGGCGTTGTTATAGACTACATGGACACCCAAACTACAATACTATTTAATTCGGGATCGATAGTGATTTTTCATCACTCCACTTCACTATCGTCTGCTAGACCAAGCCGATGCTTCAATTGAAACCATAACTGCCTCAACTTCCAAAATTTGCTGCTTTCCATAGCTACAATCCTGTTTTGCGATCGCTCCAATTCCGAGCGCATGGTGCGGAGTTCAGCTTCAACTTTGCGTAGCTTAAGTTGCATCTCCTGGGCTTTGGCAGCATCTTCTGATTCTCCAATTTGAGCGACGTTCACAGATTCTGCTGTTGCCGGCTGTGCTACTGTCTCAGAATTGGCTATTGCCAATTCTGCCATTGCTTTCTGAGCATCTGTTTGTACTGGGAAGCGAGCTTTGTTATAGGGTTGTAGCCACCAACCATCACCTATGGGGCTAAACAGTTCAGCATTTGTTCGCTTAAAGAAAGCTGTTGTTTCAACAACTTCCAGCAGTTCAAACATGCTGTCTTCTTTCAAAAAGTTATATAAATTTCGGATAGTTGGAATATGAATATCATCAACAATTAACACACCATCTTCTGCCATCTGGGGGTAAAGATAATAATATTCCAGGTCTGGGAAAGGATAACCGTGAGGGCCATCAATTAAAGCCATCTGAATCTTATTGTCAAACTGATAAGGTGGCAGCGTTTTTTGAGATGGACCTTCAATGAACTCAACTACTTCTGACTTAAACAATGGATGAGCACGAACTGAATCAATACTTTTATTGCCTGCATCCAAAGCAAATACCTTGTGATCAAGACTAATCTGAGAAAAGACTAGAGTTGTCTTCCCAGATCCTGTTTCTACGGAATGCGCTACTTTTTTATCCCCAGCATACTTAACAATGGCATGAAGAACGCTGGGGTGCACTGTGCCAGCCAGATGCCAATCTTCAGGCAATTGACCAATCTCATCTATTATCTGTTTTAACGAACTAACTGATTGTGTCATGCTGATTCCTCTCTAACTCTTGAAAGCACTAGTTATCACATTTTGTCAGTCTTGTAAGTCTTTTACTCGTTATCGCTAGCTAGACCAATCCGTTGTTTAAATCGAAACCAACCCTGACGAATCTGCCAAAACTTACTGGTTTTCATGGCTTCAATCACAGACTCTGCCTGACTTAGCTCCTGTTTCAGCGTTTGCTCTCTGCGCTTTAATCGGTTGATATGCTGAGTTAATTGCTGAATTTTTTCTTCTAGTTCTGGCTGGTTTGATGATGGAGGAGTTCCTCGATGGAGCCCAAAACGCCCATGGGGATTGATGAGTATGTCTTGATATTTGCGAATTCGTTTTTGCAGCCAGGACACATCCTGGTATACATCTGCTTTGTTTTGAATCTCAAACATCTCTACCAGTGTTTTCTCCATATCACTTGACATACCGCCTGCATTATAAGACGCCACAGTTCGTGGGTAATAGCAAAGCTTAATGGAGCGATCGCCAATCAACCGAAGAAACCATTCATAATCTGACCCGATCTGATAGTTTTCGTTGAAATAGCCTAGCCTGGAGAACAAATCTGTCCTGGCAAAACTCGCCTGATGCAGCAAACAATCGCAAATTAAATGGTCAGGAATCCCGTCTGGCTCGGGAAACGTAATTAGCTGACTGTATACCCCAGATGGAGTATCGACTTGAAATAGCAGATTTCCGTATACAAAATCACATTCTGGATGTTCTGCAAGAAACTGCGCCATATCTTGAATGATGTGCTCATCTGCCAGAGAATCATCTGAGTTCAAAAAGTATATGAAATTACCGGAGGCCAAACGAATCCCTTTATTCATTGCCTCATAAACCCCAGCATCTGGCTCGCTGATAAATTTGCTAATTGAGCCATAGTATTGAGATATAATTGCTTTCGTTTTATCTTGAGAATCTCCATCAATCACGATGTATTCAATGTTTTGATACGTTTGTGAGACAACGCTTTTGATGGCTGCTTCAATGCAGAGTTCAGCGTTTCTACAGACCGTAATGATTGAGATTTTCATGATATAACCTTACTTTGATGCTCCTATGAGCTTATAGCTCTGTCGATTTCCCCTATAGTGCGAAACCGCTAAAGAATCAAGTCTCCATAGGATCATTACTACGAGGGTACAGTTTAACCGTAATATATTGACATCTTTTCATAGCACTTTATCATATGGAGGGAATTGACCTGACTTCTATCCTTCTCCTCCGGCAACAAATCTTCCGGCAACAAACAAGTTCAACTCTTTCTAGCTATTAATCCCCGATAGTTTTGTTTTTATAGATTTTCAGCATTAGAAAAATGTATCGAGTGAAGATTAAATGAGCGATAAATATTTATCAATTCAGCAGATTATTATGGACCGCCAAGCGCGGGCAGGCGAAGATGCTAGACGTCTAGAACATTTCGGTTATAAGGTTTTCTCTCAGGCAGATGAAGATGGAATTATTGAGGAAATTTTCAGGCGTATTGGCATAACAAACAGAGTGTTTGTTGAGTTTGGGGTGGAAATTGGGGAAGAAAATAATACACGCTATTTATTAGAGCAAGGATGGACTGGACTTTGGATAGAATCCTTCTCTTACTATGCCGCAGAAATTCGTCAACGTCGTAGTCAAGAAATAGCCACAGGACAATTGAAATTTATTGAAGAGAAGGTTACTGCTGAAAATATAAATCAACTGATTGAAAGTGCAGGTATTACTGGAGAAATTGATTTGCTGTCTGTTGACATTGACAGCAATGATTACTATGTTTACGAAGCTATTTCGGTAATTAATCCCAGAGTGCTATGTATTGAGCATAATCCTGCTTTTCCACCGCCTGAACATTACATTATGCCTTACAACACTGACTATCGATGGGATTATAAAGATGGGAGTTTTGGCGCTTCAATAAAATCATTAGAAGAGCTTTGTGATCGCAAAGGAATGGTGTTAGTTGGATGTGGTCTTTACTCACCCAATGGATTTTATGTGCGTAAGGATTTGGTCAATTCCGATTTGTTTTCTGAACCATTCTCATGTGAACGATTTTTTAATATTCCAGACATAGATAAGATTCTTGGGTTTCCACGAGATGAGATAAGATTTCATCAGGTTTCTGCTTATAGAGTTTTAACTCCATCTCAGGATTCTAAGATTGTTGATGATGTAAATTTACCACCTACTCCATCTGAGCCTTCTCCGGATGATGTAAATTTACCACCTACTCCACCTGATCCTTCCTCAGCAGACGTTCTGCTCAAACAACGACTCCAAAACACACAGGTTAAACTAAGCAAAGCTCAAGATGATGTTCAACAGCTTAAAGTAAAGGTACGAAAACTACGAGAACGTGTGAAAAAGTTTCAGTCTAAACACAGTCAATCTGAGGCATATATAGAAGCAATTAAAAGCAGTAAGTTTTGGAAGTTACGATCGCTCTGGTTTCGCATAAAGCGACTTGTAGGATTACCTGTCGAAGAATAGTTTTATGTAGAGCGATCGCATGAAAGTCTCTGTGATTACAGTTTGCAAAAACGCTGAAAAAACGATCGAACAAACGATTCAAAGTGTTCTTTCGCAAACTTATCCGGAGATTGAATATATTGTGGTTGATGGTGTTTCAGAAGATGGAACACAAGAGATTCTGAAAGCCTACAGCGATCGCATTTCTATCCTGATTAGTGAACCGGATGATGGTATTTATTCAGCGATGAATAAGGGCATCCGGTTAGCGACGGGTGCGTTTCTATATTTCCTCAATGCTGACGATTATGTGTTCGATCAAACTGTTATTGAAGATCTGGTTCAGTTTGTGATTGACCATCCAGGGTGTGAATTTGTTTATGGCGATCATGAAGCGCGTTTCTTCTCCGGTGATGCCTCCATTCACAAACCTGCTGCCCCGGAAGCCATGCTGGAAGAAATGGTGTGTTTGGGAGAATGTTTGATCCAACCGGCTAGTTTTTTTAAGGCGGATTTATTTACCCGAAAGGGATTGTTTGATGAACGCTATCGCATCGCATCTGATTATGAGTGGTTTTCTCGACTCATCCAGGATTCAACCATCTCATTACATTACTATCCTCGTACTCTCGTTTCCTATTCTCATGGCGGTGCTTCTAGCAATATTCGGGCATTGTTTGAAGAAGTTTTTGCCATTCAAAATTCTATTCCGCTCTATCAGCAAGAGGAATGGTTGAGCAAGCGTATAGCAAAGTTGCAACAGTCATTTATCGACAAATATGACTTACTAGAACGCACGAATCAACTGGCGATCGCCCGTTACCGCGACATCCTGGGGTTGGAAGCAAGAATTACCCAGTTTCGAGACGAAGTTGCCAGCCTTAAGGCAGACATAGAATCGCTACACCACGCTAAGTCAACCCTGGAAAGCAAGATTAAGGCAATGGAAACCAGCAAATTTTGGCAACTGCGATCGCTCTGGTTTCGAGTTAAGCGTCGATTGGGCTTACCTACTGATCCTGAAGATTAGTCAAATGCTCCTAACCATAACGAGAACTGGTTCTTCGCCAATAGCTAGCGGCTAACAGCTAACAGCTAACAGCCATAAGCCAACAGCTACGGGCTAACAGCCAACAGCTACGGGCTAACAGCCAACAGCCAACAGCCAACAGCCAACAGCTAACAGCCATAAGCTAATAGCCAACTGCCCAAGATTGCCTTAAGTTAAGGTTTGGTGGTAGAAACGACAAGACCCAATCCGCGTTAGTACAGGTACAAGCCCAACATGCCTTTTCCCGTTGAAGACCCTCAATGGCTCGAAGTTCGTACTTTTCTAGCCAAGTATGCCAAGCCGACTGCAACAATTCTGGCACCCAACGAATTTTTGGATTTCTTTCCTGGCAATTATCCCTACAACATCACCTACACCCTGCCTGCCCACGACTTCGATTTTGTCGTGTTGCACAAAGCCATGTTGGCGGAAATTGAGCCTGCGTTTGGGGCAGAGGTGATAGAACGGTTTTGGTTTATTTTCTTTAACGATGTCTTTGGTGTGTTTGCCAAACGGGCACCGGCGCGCATGACCTTGCTGGACAACGACGAGCAACTGCAACTATTTCGATCGCAGTTTCCTACTCCGGCATTGATGGCACCGACCCCTTCAGAGAGTTCCATCCTGCAAACCCATCGGGTTGTGGTAATCACCTGCGATCGCCCGGATGCGCTAGAGCGATCGCTCCCTCAGATCAAAGCTTTGGGTGTGCCGATCATTGTGGTAGATGCGGGGTCAACGCCTGAAAATAATGCACTGAATCAGCACATTGCCGATCGCCACCAGGTGACGCTGTTGAACGTTCCAGGCGATCGCGGTAAACCCAGTGCGATCAATATGGGCATCAGCTATTGGTTGGCAGATCCAAAGGCTAAGTGGATTTCGTGTTTAAGTGATGCTGTCGAAGTTCATCCCGACCTCTTCGTTACGTTAGCCCAGATCGGAGATGCACAAGATCGTCCTTTACTTTCGGGTCGAGATGCCGCTGAACATGCCGATTTTGGCACCACAGCGATCGCTGGTTATGAAGTGCGCCTGAAGCGATCGCTACCGGGAATTCATCTCCATGCCCATCGTGATTATTGGGCAGCCGTGTTACCCATTCCTACGCCAGAATTGAGCGATCGTGATCGCATCATTGGACGAGGGACAGAAGAAGACTGGTGGATTACAGCATGGTCGCCCCAATCAGTCGTCAAACAGGGAGGCTATGTGATTTGTGTACCTGGTTTGGTGCGAACATTTGAGGATGAGAAAGACGATACTATCTGGGGTGGCATTCGGGTGGCTGAGGTGGAACCTGATGCTCTACCCGTTCTTCAGTCGTTATCGGTGAGAGAACGTAGGAATAAAGCAGATGCAAGGCGATCGCCACAGCCTGATGATGCGGAACCAGAGCCTCCTAGCTTTTCCTTACCGGCAGATATAAGTTTGGCAGGTACCAAAGTTTTGGTTGATGGATATAACCTGCAACTGACCTCGGGTACGGGCATTAAAACCTACAGCACCAGCCTGATCCAGGGACTCAGCCACCTGGGAGCGAACGTAGATGTATTACTCAGCCGTAATGCTTCTAAGATCAACGAGATTTTGGATGAAGTCTTGTTTTTTGATAACCAGGTCAGAAATGGTAGTTTTTTGCTCGATCTGATCGATGTCACAAAGGGATTGATCAAAAATTCAGTTGGACCGCTCTATCAGGCAAAACGCCGGAAAAGTCGAACCGATTTTGTGGTGACGCAGGGCAAATATGGCGAAGATTTTATGCAATATGCTCAGTCGTTTAACCTGCCTCAGTGTTACGACGTCGCCAATATTTTGTATCGCAAATTGAATTTTGTTTCCAATTTTCATATCTCTGAAAAAGTCGATATCTGGCACGTCACCTATCCTCTACCAATCAAAATTCGTGGTTCTAAAAAAATTACCACGGTGCATGATTTGATTCCGTTGCGATTGCCCTACGCGACTCTCGATGACAAGGAAAATTTCTACTTCAAAATCCGCGATGCATTGAAAGAATCGGCTGTTACCATCACCGTTTCAGAGCATTCCAAAAAGGATTTATTGGAATTCTATGATGTCGATCCAGACAAGATTGTAGTCACCTATCAACCGATCGCCTTGCAGTATGAAGAACTCGATGATGTAGATGTAGAAGAGTTCCTCAAACGCTATGGCTTGGAGTATGGCAACTATATCTTATTTGTTGGGGCGATCGAACCCAAGAAAAATGTCGGACGCTTGCTCGATGCCTATGCCACCATGGACACCGATATGCCCCTGGTAATCGTCGGTAAAAAAGGATGGTTGTGGGAAGATGAACTTGCCAAAGTTAGCTATTTGTTTGACAAAGAATCGAAGAAAAAAGTCAAACTATTAGAGTACGTTCCGGTTAAGAGTCTTAAATATCTGTACCGGGGTGCCTATTTCCTGGTCTTCCCGTCGTTGTATGAAGGCTTTGGCTTACCTCCCCTAGAAGCCATGACCTTTGGCTGCCCCGTGATCACAACGCAAACGTCCAGTTTGCCAGAAGTTTGCCGCAATGCTGCCCTCTACGTCGATCCTTACGATGTTGTCGATATTCGCCAGAAAATGGAGACATTTATAGCAGATCCATATCTCAGAGATCGCTATGCTGAGATGGGCAAAGAGAATGCCGAATTTTTTAGCATGGAAAATTACCTCAAACGGCTTTATCAGGCATACAGTAAGGCACTGGAATAAGGGAATACATGACTGAGCATCTACAGAATTACGTCAACGGTGAGTGGAAATCTTCGACCTCGCCCGAGTTCCTCAATGTAGTCAATCCGGCAACTCATGAGGTATTGGCTTATGTGCCGTTGTCACTGACGAGTGAAGTGGATGAGGCAGCCCAAGCCGCAGCAGTGGCATTTCAACACTGGCGGCGATCGCCAGCCACCGAGCGTGTGCAGTATTTGTTTAAGCTAAAAACCTTATTGGAAGAACATTTTGAGGATCTGTCGCAGACAATCACGTTGGAATGTGGCAAGACGTTGGCAGAATCGCGGGGTGAAATTCAACGGGCGATCGAAAATGTTGAGGTTGCCTGTGGCATTCCCATTCTGATGCAGGGCTACAATTCCGAGGATATTGCCAGGGGTATTGATGAGTTTATGATCCGTCAACCTGTGGGAGTTGCTGCCGCGATCGCCCCCTTTAATTTTCCCGGAATGATCCCTTTCTGGTTTATGCCCTATGCGATCGCCTGCGGCAACACCTACATCGTCAAACCCTCCGAAAAAGTGCCGCTGACGATGCAAAAGGTGTTTCAGTTATTAGATAAAACTGGATTGCCGAAAGGGGTGGTGAATTTGGTGAATGGCTCGAAAGAAGCCGTTGATGCGATTCTCGACCATCCCATCATCCGTGCCATCAGTTTTGTCGGGTCCAGTCCGGTCGCCAAGTATGTTTATACCCGCGCTGCTGCCAATGGCAAACGGGTGCAATGTCAGGGCGGAGCCAAAAATCCCCTGATCATTCTGCCGGATGCCGATCTGGAGATGACCACCCGGATTACGATGGATAGCGCTTTTGGCTGTGCTGGACAGCGCTGTTTAGCAGCGTCTTTAGCCGTAACCGTGGGGCAAGCCAGGGAACCGTTTACAGAAGCGATCGCCGCTGCGGCTCAGGCTCGTGTCGTAGGGTTTGGGTTAGATGAAGGTGTGCAGATGGGACCCGTGATCAACCATCAAAGCCAGGAACGGATTGAACGGCTGATCCAACAAGGGATTGATGAAGGCGCTAATGCCATTGTTGATGGACGTCAACCCACGATTAAGGGATATGAGCAGGGCAGTTTTGTCCGACCAACGCTATTGCAAGATGTTCGACCCGATAGTGCGATCGCCCGCACGGAGATCTTCGGACCTGTGTTAGGGATGCTGCATGTCGAGACGATTGAAGCGGCGATCGCCCTCGTCAACAGCGGGCATTGGGGTAATATGGCGTGTCTATTTACCAACAATGGTGCCGCTGCCCGCAAATTTCGCTACGAAGCAGAGGCAGGGAATATTGGCATCAATATTGGCGTTGCTGCGCCGATGGCGTTTTTCCCGTTCAGTGGTTGGAAAGACAGTTTTTATGGCGATTTGCATGGACAAGGGCACCATGCGGTCGAATTTTTTACCCAAACTAAAGTGGTGGTTGAGCGATGGTTGCAAGATTGGTCAAGGCAGTTTTAGCATAATGCTGCTGCGATCGCTGAATGACTAACCATGAGTCCGATTGAATTTCCTTCGCCCGCCCAACTTATTGTCAACGAATTAGCGACGTTGATTACTCGATACAAGGGCGATCGCGAACGCCATAAACACATTGCCCTGTGGATGAAACTGTTAACGACTTTTCTGGCTGCTCTTACGACGATCCTGCTGGGCTGGGAAGGATCAAATTATCCCATCGTATTAAAAAATATTGCTCTTGTTTTTAGTACATCGATTACGGTTTTAACAGCTTACGAGGCTTTTTTTGAACCGCAACGATTGTGGATTAAAGAAACGATTGTTTTGGTTCAACTGAGAGATATCGAACGGGATTTGCAATATGAGTTATCGGTGAATCCTAACCTATCGGAATCGCAATTAAGAGACTATAAAGAGCGGATTAATCAAGTGCTCAAAACCAGTTTAGAAGAGTGGAAAAAAATTAAAGGAATCAATTAAGGATCATGTCAGGTTTGGGGTAGCGCGGCTCCGCCGCGCTACCCCAAACTACTACAGTTCTAGACTTAAGGTACGTTGGATGGTTTTATAACCCAGTTTTTCGTACAACAAACGGGCAGACACATTGCTTTCCCAAACCTGAAGTTCTATGTTTCTGGCTTGATGGTCGATCGCCCATTGTTGAGCGCGGTTCATCAGCAACCGTCCAATACCCTGCCCTCGATAGCGTTCGGTCACAATCAGCTCGTCAATAGAGGCGTAAGTGCGATCGCAAAAAATCGGATCATCTGGCTGAGTTGCTATCGAAACTAACAGTAAGCCCACAATTTTTTCGTCTAATTCTGCGATAAACAGCGTGATCCAGGGGTTGTTTACCACCTCATCAAACCAGGCTTGAGTCATAACTGGATCTGCCCGTTGAAAGCGATGAGGTAACAAAGCGGCATGAAATCGATTTGACTCAACTAAGATTTTGCCGACGGGTTCAGCATCTGACGCATGGGCAGACCGGATAACAATATCCATAGAGTGCGGTCCTATCAAGAGGATATAAGGGTTGCAAGGGTTTTATCCCTAGTAATGGCGCAGCCCTAGAACCCTCTCTGTTGGTCAGACAGGGTGCGTAGGATAGAGTCCCACACACCCCAGGTTGTCTAGTTTTAAGGGATGGGTATAGTGCGATGCGTTCAGAACCAGAATAATAATGGGTTGAACAGCGTTGCTCTGCGAAGCATATCTTTTCAACACACCTGTCCTTGCTCGATTGCATCACCCTATAAAACAGCAGAGAGGGATGAGTCTAAGAGCAGGTTTCAAGGTGGCGGGTAGGGAATGAGCCACGATCGGTATCGCCTAATCAAGAGATGCGTTGGATGGTAAAACCTGACGGTTCACCTGCAAACTCATCCCCAAATTAGCGACATCTAAACCTCTGCTTTTAGACAATGCTGAATCCTGGTATGAATATCAAAGCGCAGCCGAGGGGTTCACCTGGGTACTCATAGCCAAAACTAGCAACGCCACCTCTAAGGGTTTAGGGATTTGAGGCTGATCTTAGCCTTGCCCCCCCATGAATGGCGATCGCGCTCATACTTTCAATTGTGGTAGTAAATCGACCCTGTGCATCTACCTGGAGCATCTCATTCGCTTTTACACAACTCAGCCCATCGGCAGAGCGATCGCTGCGTACCACGTTGCAATAGGAACCCGCAGGCAACCGGGTGAGAAATGTATGGGTCAAAGGCTGATTCTCTCGGTTAATCACGATGAAGCCGCGATCGCCACGACCAAAGGCAATCTGGTTTTGACCATTGCTCCACCAGTCGGTAAGTTCAAACACGGGAGCTGTGTAGTTCCGAAACCCTACCATCGCCGCGATCGCTTGTCTGCGATGTTCACAGATCCATTCGTCAAAACAATAGACGCGTTCATCCCGATAAACCGGACGGGTACGCCCTGCGGCATCTGCCGGAGGACCCTGATCCGTATTAGAAAACGCATAACTCGACATCACCTGAGGATATCCATAGGGAAACGCCAGCATAAAAATAGTTGCCAGATCATAAAGTAAGCCACTCTGGTAGGTCAGATATGTGCCACCGCCCCCATGCCCCCGTTGCTTATCATGATTGTCGATAAAAACTACAGCCTTATCGCTCGGAGCCAACCCCCACGCTTCGCCCAGAGTTTGCAGTTGTGTGAGAGATGCCCCATCTACACCTAAAAACATTGTCCCGACCAACCTGCCATATTCAAACTCAATGACATCCCCGTTGCCGTAGTACTCTGTTTTTTTTACCGCTTCATTGCCCGGATCAATTACCTCTTGATAAATGTAAGGGGTTGACTGGCTCGTCTTCTCCAACAACTGCACAATAGCGCTCAGATCACCCGCATTAATGTGTTTTGCCGCATCAATCCGAAAGCCTTTTACTCCTATCTGCAAGAGTTCTGTTAAGTAATCCACAATGCGATGGCGAACATAAGCAGAATGAGTATCCAAATCGGGTAGACCCACCAGTTGGCAATGGGTCACGATCTCATGATTGTCATAGCTTGTAATCGCGTCCTGGCAAGCATGAAAATCTTTTGGGCTGTAGAGACCGGGATAGTGATATCGCAGGAAATGGGTTCCGGCACTGCCAACGCCTTCGGCTTCGGCTGCCATATGGTTAATCACGGCATCGGCGTAAATCTCTACACCAGCGGCATGGCACCGACTAATCATCTGAACCAATTGACGGCGATCGCCACTGCGGCTGATCAACTTGTAACTGACGGGCTGATAGCGTTGCCACCAGGGAAACCCCGCTTTGGGTAAGACCGCATGTTCATTCGGTGGTGAGATTTGCACCGCCGAAAAGCCCTGAGGTCCAAGAAAATTCTCACATTCCTGGGCAATGTCATCCCATGTCCATTCAAACAAATGCACAAAAGCAGTGCGGGGTAGAGGTGACGGTCGTGGCTGAACCAGGAAATGGGAGTGTTGCACTATTGTCCATACCGATGTGATCAGCAACACCCCAACCAGACCAATCAGGATCTTCCAGACAAAATTGATGCCACCTCGAAACGGGCTTAATTGCAATGGATGAAAACGGATGACTCCTTTACTCATGCTGATGATCTTTTAGGGCAACGTTTGAACGTAAAAACTAATCAAAATCATGAATCATCCTCGCAGAGTTTTGGAGCCTAACGCGATCGCCCGTGATTAATAATTTTGCCGTCATCATTCCACTCTAAAACGAGGCATTTATTCGGGATCACCATTTATTGCGGAACCCAATTTATGGTGGAACCCGATCAGTCCCTGTTCAGTCTAAATAACTAAAGGATCATATAGCGATCCTGAATTACTTGTGAGAGCGCCCACTCTTCAGGCGGGCGCTCTCACAACTGATCATTTTCACGAATCAAATGGGATCGTTATAGATGAATTAACCCGTCATTCTATTTGAGAGCGCGCTAATCAGGCGATCGCTCTCTTAACCAAAATTGGGGTTGATACACTCCTTAATCCTGGGGATTGGAAATTGAATAAACCTGAAGGCTTTTGTTTAACAACACAACATGACTGCGCTGTTAAAAAACTTCTGGATTTTACTTAAGTCGTAATGCTTCGATACGCTTACCTCGTTCAATTTACAAACTCTATTGAGAGGGGCTACGTTGGGTTTGAAAGTACACTTCAACCTATCCTCGTTAAATGAGAGATAAATTGTATAAGATAAGGGTGTAAAAAACTTAGATTTTCTAGCGCCACTACAGACTTTCTGAAGTATCCTGAATTATCTTAGAGCTATATATTTTTAGGGGGAATGGGAATGCGTCAACTCTCATTAATCGCACTGGCAAGCGTCATAGCCATTTGGGTTGGGGGATGCGCAACGGGTGGAGATACGACAGCCGAATCGCCTACCCCACCTGTAGCCCCTTCAGGGGTGCCCGTCCCGGCGGCTCCTCAAGCTCTGCCATCGACAGCACCCTCTCCCAATGGCAGCCCACCACCCGTTACCGTGGCAGGGAATTTGCCGCCCGATTTGATTAGCTCAACCGATCCAACACAGCGGCTCCAAGAAATTCAGAGAAACCGGAGCGACCCATTTTCGTTGGTTTCAACTAATCCCATTGTTCAGGTACGGGAAGACGCAAACCAACAACCGACGACGCTCACCCCTACTCCTCCTGAATCAACGGGTGAGTTAGCACCGATTCCAGAATTGGTACCCAGCACCCCTATGCCAATTTTGCCACCGCCACCCCCCCCCACCGATCTGGCGCGAGCTGTTAAGGTAACTGGTGTGGTTCAAATTGGCAGTGTCCCCTATGCCATTGTCAATGCACCCAACGAAGCCTCTAGCCGCTATGTCAGGGCTGGACAACTACTCTCTAACGGCGAAGTTTTAGTAAAACGGATCGAGGTGTATCAGGGCGCAGAACCTGTGGTTGTGTTTGAGCAAAATGGGGTTGAAGTTTCGCGAGCCGTCGGAGAAGGCGGCGCACCTCCTGTTTCGCCAGGTGCACCTCCTGCGGCTATGGCGATCGCTCCCGCGACTGAGGTTGCATTCCGCTAGGCAATCGTTCTCAACTGTAATGATTTTTAGCGTTGCTGATTTGATCTATGAAATTGGAGTGAGTGCCGCGCTTCGCGCGGTACTCACTCCAATTTCATAGCAGGATTCAGCAATGCCCGAATTTTGATGGCATGGTCGAAGAGTATGCCATCAAAAAATATGAACCTTCATCAGGAGCTGCGCTATGGCAACCTCTGCTTCTGCCCAGGCGAACCCATCGATTTTTGACTTCTCTCCTCAAATGGTTCAAGATGCCGAACTGCTTCAACAGTTTGGCTTTTTGCCAGGATTAAAAGAACTGCTCATGTTGCGTCAGGTTCATGCCTTAGAGCATGCAACGGTGTGGGTGCTTGATGAGCTGTCTCGGCAGGCAGGAGCATCATCGGCTTCTTCCCCTGGATTAGTTGGGGGCATGTCCACCGAGCACGGGTTTTACTTATATGGGCCGGTAAAACCGTCCGATTTAAAGAGAGCCGTCCATATTGCCCTAGACCGTCTGGTTGCCGGAGATTGGAATTTAGCCATTCATCCGCGCTGTGGTACGAACCTATCGGTTGCGATGCTGCTGACTGTGGGTTTAGCCATGGGGGTGCATTTGGTGCTTCCCAAAGGTCCCATCGAGCAATTTTTGGGTTTGGGATTAGCGGCTACGGCTGCTATGCAACTTGCTCCCGATGTGGGTAGCCTGGTGCAACGTCATGTCACCACTGCCATTCCGTTTAATCTGGCGATCGCAGAGATCCAAAACAACTTCGATGACAAAGGACGACCCGTGCATTTTGTCCAGGTTCGTTGGGTGAGCTGAAGGTTAAGGCTCGTTTTTGGAGAAGGCGACGGCTCTGCCGTCGCCTTCTCCAAAATTTGATCTGGGAGTTTAAGGGCGATCGCTTCAGTCCACTACATGACCCAGCAAATCTCGTATACAAACTTTGTTGACGGACTAGCAATAAAACTTAAGGATGATGACAAAAAAATACCCCATCAGAGTAGTACGCTGAAAGACAATTACCGTGTGAGCAGCACTCTTGCAGATATCTATTGAGTCTTTGACTCTCCCAATAGGGTGATTTGCCAGAGTCCTCGTTCAAGATTAATTATCTAAAGGGAAAATACTCATGGTTCAACGCGGTTCTACAGTCCGAATTCTCCGTAAAGAATCCTACTGGTATAAAGATGTCGGAACGGTTGCTTCTGTTGACCAGAGCGGCATTAAGTATCCTGTCATCGTTCGTTTTGACAACGTCAATTACAACGGCTTTAGCGGGTCTTCCGGTGGCGTTAACACCAACAACTTCTCTCTAGATGAAGTTGAAGAAGTTTCAGCACCCAAGGCTAAAAAATAACTATCCTGCTGAAGCAGACAGATTGATCCGATCTAATGGTTGAGTAGAGGCTGAGCATTGCTCAGCCTCTCCACTCATTACCTGTAATTGATGAAACGAAGCACTGTCCAGGGATTCTAGGGAATCAATGGCTTCTCATGGATTTCTCATGGAATTGTTGTTGACCCAGATCTCTACTCTGTGCTAGCTCATCCATCACAGGAAGTAGGTCTGTACATGGCATCATCAGCGATGTTTGCGGTAGAAGTTTGGTTTTGCCAGGTTTCTACACTCCCAAAGATCGGGTTTGGTGATCGACAGTCCTCAGGATCAAAAATTTAATAAAATCCAACCGTTTGTTTTTGGCAGGACGCCGATGTCGTACTGCCAAAAGCAAACGTTTAGCGTGAAAGAGGAGTTTTTCTATCAGAAAAACTCCTCTTTTTTATAGATTTTATAAATGGCGGTGTGCAAGTTTATTCAGTACAGAAACGGTGTTGTGAGGCGCTCCGCGCCCCACAACACCGTACTGCATCAATCCGCACAGCGCTATAAAGTCTTGAGTTGAGGCATGATGGGTTTAGCACCGTTTTTTTGAACCCTTGTGCCTGAACTGCCTGAAGTTGAAACTGTCCGTCGAGATCTTAATCAAGTGACGTTACACCAAGAAATTTTGGGTGGAGATGTCTTGCTAGATCGCACGATCGCTTACCCCATCTCTGGCTCAGAATTTTTAAATGGATTGCAAGGTCAGGCGATCGCCCAATGGCATCGACGCGGTAAATATTTATTAGCAGAATTACAAGATTCACGGATTGCTAGAGGCGCGATGAATCTCGTCTCCACAAACGATCGCGTCTCTACCGACGATTGCACCTCTACCGATAACCGCGTTCCTCAGTCCTTAGCGTCAGGATGGTTGGGGGTACATTTGCGCATGACCGGGCAATTGCTCTGGGTAGATCAGGATGAGCCGTTACAAAAACATTGTCGGGTCAGGTTATTTTTCCCAAATCACCGAGAGCTACGATTTGTAGATCAACGAACGTTTGGGCAAATGTGGTGGGTGCCGCCCAATCAAGCCCCAGAGACGGTAATGATTGCCCTGGCAAAGCTGGGACCAGAGCCACTGTCGGCTGATTTCTCGCTTGCCTATTTTTCTCAGCAGTTAAAAAAACGCGATCGCCCAATCAAAAATGCCTTGCTAGATCAATCATTGGTAGCCGGAATCGGCAACATTTACGCCGATGAAGCGTTGTTTCTCAGTAAAATTCATCCGACCGTCTTTTGCTCTGCCCTTCAGCCCAGTCGCATCAAACGCTTGCATACTGCCGTGATTCAGGTTCTGGAAGCGGCGATCGCCGCCAGAGGCACTACCTTTAGTGACTTTCGTGATGTCCAGGGCATTAATGGCAATTACGGTGGTGCAGCCCAGGTTTACAATCGCGAAGGCTCACCTTGTCTGGTGTGCGCTAACCCAATTCAACGTCTGAAGTTAGCAGGGCGATCCGCACATTTTTGCCCTCACTGTCAACGTTGAGAAGTCCCTCTTAATAGTTGCCACATTAAACCCCTGAAGGCTTGTTCAAGCTATGAAATTGGGTGTGGGTGCCGCGCGAAGCGCGGCACCCACACCCAATTTCATAGCCCAAATCAGTAACGTCAAAAGAAGGATCGGTTCACGAATCTGTGAGCCTATGTGATCCTAAACGGTGGTAGGAGAGTGTTATCAGTGCCTTCACGGCAGATGCAGATATAGACTACCGATTCAAGTTAGTTTTACCTTCCTGGATCGTTTCTCCCACGATCGCACGAATGCCATCGAGCGTCGCCGGAACGGAACGAGGATCCATAAACATTACCTTACTGCTACCGCTGTTGCCGATCGCCGTTCCCATTTCCATGTAGTTTTGCGCCAGGATGAACTGAAGTGCTTCCTGCGAACGAGGATCTGATTGCAACGCTTTCCCAATAATTTGCAGTGCTTCAGCCGCACCCTGCGCTTTTAAAACCCTCTCCTGGCGTTCTGCCTGGGCTTTCAGTACCAAACTCTTTTGCTCTGCTTCAGCCTTAAGAATCGTGGCTTTTTGTTGCGATTCAGCTTCCAAAATCTGCGCTTCAGCCCGACCTCTGGCACTGTTAACCGCCGATTCTCGTTCTCCCTCAGAGGTCAAAATTGCAGCTCGCTTTCTGCGTTCTGCCGACATTTGCAATTCCATCGATTCTTGCACTGCTTTAGAAGGAATAATGTCGCGCAGCTCAACCCGAGTCACTTTTACGCCCCAGGGGTCGGTGGACGTATCTAGCTCTTGCAGCAACAACTCGTTAATTTCAGACCGAGCAGTAAACGTCTCATCCAGTTCTAATTTGCCCATTTCTGCCCGAATTTGGGTCAGAACCAGATTCACCATGGCTGACTGCAAATTTTCAACCTTGTAGTATGCCTTTTCCATATCCATGATGCGCCAATAAACGACGGCATCTACTGAGATGGAAACGTTATCGCGAGTGATGCATTGTTGTGGCGGGATATCGATGACCTTTTCTCGAATGGTTTCCTGGAACACTACTCGCTGAACCAGAGGCAATGCGTAGTTTAAACCTGGGGTCAACTTTTTGCCGCTATACCGTCCCAAGTTTTCTACCAGGGCTTCGTTACCCTGGTTAATGATTTTAAAGCCGAGGAGAAAATATCCCCCAGCAAATAAGGCTAGAAACCCCAATAATCCGCCCATTTCTTACCTCCTAATTAAAACAATGACTACGGATTGATTACCGTAAATTTCGGATTGAGTTTTCCGGCATCACGATCAATGTGTTGCCTTTACGGCCGACCACATAGACCGTCTGATTGGGAGCGATCGCCAATTCTTCATCCCCACATTGGGCTGCCCAGGAGTTTCCTTCATATAACACTCGTCCGGTTTCTCTGGCAGGAATTGCGGTAATCGTTTTTGCCTCCACCGCATCTTCGATTTGGTAAGCCTTGCCTTGGGGAATAAACCGACGTGCTAAGACGGTCAAACCAATTGAGATGACTGCCCAAATGGCAGCTTGAAACCCAAACGACAGTGAAGGAAATGCCAGTAGCAAAAGCCCTACCGCGATCGCACCGATTCCCATTGTGAATTCTACAAAGGCAGTGGGAAAGACCACTTCCAGGGCGCAGAGAGCGATGCCTACAACAAACCAAAGGAAAACAGGACTAAAGGACATAGGTTAAATCTTGCATCGAACAAGGGGTAACGATAAGAATTTATGGCAACGCGACAACACCCTGCCGCCCTACTAAACATCATGGATTTAATAACCTGTAAGTTTATGGTGTGAGGCGCGGCACCGCCGCGCCTCACACCATAAACCTTGCGGTTTTCATTAATTCACGATCCTAAACATTTAATTTTTATGAAATTGACTATGAAATCCACGATCCTGCAAACACCTGATCAGAGATAGCAATTGAATGATCCATTAGGACGGGGTGCAGGGGTAGAACCCCGATCTGGAGGCACCACGCGCCTCTGTCCTAGCCAGCCTTTCGACTGCTAGGGAGTATCAGGTCTAAGCGAGATAGACTCAATTTAGCCTAGCTCTTGACGATTTATTCCCCTGATCCACTTATCTTTAGGCATGGTCGGCACTACTGTGATGGCGATCGCAGCGATGGCGATCGCCACCTACAAAATTTGGCGCATTCATTTCTGGATAGAGTAACGACAAGTTTTGTACCACTGAGAAAATCTACCCCCTGATAGATCCTGCAAAATGTATCTGGAATGGATTTTTGATATAAAATCCTATCAATAGTTACCCGTGTCGAAAAACCTGCTACGGTCAGCATGAGTAGCTTGCTTGGCTAGTTTTCAGGCAATCGATTTGGGTAGCAATGATTGGGATGGTGTTGGGTGTGAGTGAAACCATTTGCACAACGCATTTTTAGGGCTGATATTGCTCTAAACAAGTTTCCCAGCGCAGCAATTGAAGAGAGGACTGAACACAATGGCTTTTGAACAACCCGCTTTACCGTATGATTTCAATGCCCTCGAACCTTATGGGATGAAGGCGGAAACGTTTGAGTACCACTATGGCAAACACCATAAAGCGTATGTGGATAATCTCAATAAGTTGACTCAAGATACTGAGTTAGCCGACAAATCTTTGGAAGAAGTCATTAAAATCTCTTTCTCAGATGCCGCTAAAGCTGGCATTTTCAACAATGCTGCTCAAGTTTGGAACCATACCTTTTTCTGGAATAGCTTGAAGCCCAGCGGTGGCGGGGCACCTACCGGCGACGTCGCGGCAAAGATCGAAAAAGACTTTGGCAGCTATGATGCGTTCAAACAAGAGTTTAGTAATGCAGCGGCAACCCAATTTGGCAGCGGTTGGGCATGGCTGGTTGATGATGGCGGCACTTTAAAGGTGATGAAGACTCCTAATGCCGAAAATCCTCTGGCACACGGCAAAAAAGCCCTGCTAACCCTAGACGTTTGGGAGCACGCTTACTATATCGACTTCCGTAATGCTCGTCCTGCGTTCATTCAGAACTTTCTTGACCGCCTTGTCAATTGGGATTTTGTGGCTCAAAACATGGCAGCTTAGGCTGACCATGTCAAACCAAATGCCAACCCAATTTAATTAGCGATTACACCAGATACCGTAGGGGCGCATCGCGATGCGCCCTTACAGAAAATTGATGTGCCGTGCAGTCTGTTTAAATCGGTATCAATATCGCAATTCACGATTTCGTGGCGTACAAGCCGTGACGTGTGAGTGAATATAGGAGAGCCGCGCGGAGCGCGGCTCTCCTACAACAAACGCGATCTATCCAGGCGTAAAGCACTACAGAACTATTCATTAATCCGGTGTCATAGCCGACGCGCTATGAATTCCTGACAATGTGCTGAGAAACGACGCAGAGTGTCATTTCTCAGCACATTTCTTATGATCAAGAATTCGATTGAATCAAGGGAGCATAGCAAGCCCACATAGGTTGTGATACCCCTTTAAATTAAGAGCACGACAGATCTTTGCAGGGAGCTTGGCATTGCCAAGCCCCTCCTGAACCCGATGTGCCCAAAAATCCGTTTAAACTGGTATGGGAGACACATTGTAGAGAAGTGCGCCTCTCATAATGCGCTGATTTTACAACTCATTTAAGAGTGCTATATCCTGGCAGTTTTGAACTGACGATTGAGTTAAGGATCGTGAATTAAATAAGATCGAATATTAAACCGTTTGAAGGGGCGAACGGCCGTTCGCCCGTACAACAAATCATCGGAGTTATTTAATTCCTATTCCTAAGAGTTGCTTTAATCAACCGCTTTAGGTCGTTGTAATTCTAGCTTTGTCTGAAGCTCTTCCTTAATCCGGTTTAGAATCGAGGTTTCATCCAACGACTCAAGGATCGTTTTAACTACGGTTTTGGGATCGCTAGATCCCCAGGATGCGCCGTTGGCAAGATAGGTTTTAGTCACCTCACCTATGGCGTAAGAGGAAACCCCAGCAACCGCCGCTTGAGTTAAAGCCACTGACATATACGGTGCCAACGATAACCCTCCGGTCATGGGTATAGATAATCCCAGCAGGCTTTTGAGGGAACCCAAGCCTAAAACTGTCACCAGTTCAGTAATACTGATCCCACCGATGCCAATCATGATTTTTTGGAGGAGAGCGATCGCATCGTGTTGTGCCATCGTGATGCCATAAAGTTTAGATAAGGTCAAAATCATCACAACGTCAATAATCGCACCGCTAAACACATCGATGACGGTGACAGGGTTAATTGCGATCGCCACAGCTTTTAGTAAAACAGCATTCCAAATCACCTGATTGGCAGCGCGATCGCGAATTTCCATTTTTTGTTGGACAACCTTCTGGTTCACCTCATCTGCATATAGCATCGTGTTCAGCGCTACTAAAGACTTTCCTTCACGATTCAACACATCCAAAATCTTGAGCTTCAGATCTCTAACATTTGGCTTACCCCGTTCTACAGCTGTTGCGATCGCGCCATCGGCGCGGCGAACGGCACGAGTTACTAGCGGAGAAGCTGCCGTCATGACGATCTCATCCGGACTTAACAAACCTTTTAATCTCTCATCCTGCAAAGTTTGATAAATGAGGTTGCGGTCAGACTCAGAATACTGATCAATCTTGTTAAACACCAATAAAATCGGCTTATTTGAACGACACAGCATTGCCAGAGCCTCATACTCAACCCTGGTTAAATCGCCTGAAACGACAAACAAAATCAGGTCAACGTGTTTGACAATTTGCTGAGCCAACAATTCCCGTGCTTCACCCTCTACCTCATCAATTCCAGGTGTATCGATGAGCTGCACTTGAGAATTGCCCAACCCATGCAACGCAACTCTGACAACATCAGCGGTTTGGGTCGGTTCGTTGGATAATAAATCGTCGGTTTCTGCGATGTTGTTTTGTACCTGACTCCAGCTTGCACTTTGTATCGTCTGAGTCACGCCATGAGTTGGTCCCATTTCAAACACATCTTGCCCCAGCAGCGCGTTCAGAACAGAAGATTTCCCCCGCCCTACCATGCCAAATACGGCAATTTGAACCACCATCTGATCCAGCTTGTCTAGCATGTGTTCTAGACTCTGGATCTCAACCTCCAGACTTGACCGTTCCCGATCCGTCAAATCTAGCTTTGTTACCAAATTCTTTAAGACGTCGCGAGCCTCTTGATAGTTAAGCTCCGACTGAATTTCTTTGAAATTAGCCAGGACTTCTTCAAAGTCAGTCTCTGTGCCATCCAGCTGAGTGCTCTGTGTTGTTTGAGCACTCAGTTCTTGGCTATCATCTGAGCCATATTTAGATAGAGACGTATTCAATCTCTGATCCCCAGAACGTTTTTGAATCTGCTGTTCCTATCCTAAATAATTAGGATCAGAATCAGCACATCTTGGGGAGCATTATGGCAAATCTAAGGGTTAGAAGGCTGATCTCAGGTCAATTTCTCAATCGTATCAATGGAATCTCCTCTTACGGCGTGCCATGATAGCTTTGCGTTTGCGTTTTTCTTGAGGGGTTTCAAAATGCCGATGGGTCTTCACATCAGCCAGAATACCTGCCTTAGACACCTGCCGCTTAAAGCGGCGCAGTGCCGACTCAATGCCTTCATTTTCACCTAAGACCACTTGTGCCATACGTTTACTCCTCCATTAAGTAAAGCGGCTAACCAAAAACTTCTACTTTAATAATGACGTAGCCTTCGCGCCTTCTCAAGTTTAAATGAATGTTCAATCAATTAGGGTCACAAATTAAATAAAACCCTTAAGTTTATTGTTGGAAGCGGGGCGTCGCCCCGCTTCCAACAATAGCTCTACGATTCTTATGGTAGATCAGCTCTAAGACGTTAGAGAAAGACTACCATGAAACACCAAAACCTTGTGCCGCCTGTGTAGAGTGTTCATTGACGCTGATTTAGCCGATTGGATATTACCGGATAAAAGAAAGATCAACGGAGCCAAAATTGGTACTCAGGGCAATATTGAGATGCTCTAAAGCATCGACCAACCACTGTACGGCTTCACGATTATACGTTTCATAGTGATTGAATAAAATCGAGAATCGTCGCTCTAGATAGGGCTTTACCTTGCGGCAGAACAATACAATTCTCAGCAATATGCCTGTTGTTAAAATGGGACCGAGATTGGTTAATAGATCAATGAAAACAAAATGGTTGGGATTATGGGAACTATCGACAACCAGGAAGTTGAGCAGTTGGCTACAGGTGCGTACAACTAAAAAGTCGTTTAAAGACTGAGAGTTGCTGTCCGGTAAGATATTTTTTAGCTGACCATATAACTGGTTATTGAACTTTAACCTGCCGTATTCTGCATCAACGGTAGAGGTAATGTATTGATAAAGATCGTCTTTGAAAGACGCAAACGACGGAGAACGGCTGCTGCTGGAGGAGAAGCTACAGGCTAAATCTCGATGTGTATTTAAGCCATCTACCTTACCAACGTAGTGTTTTAAGGCTCTGCCCAGCTCTCGATCTTCGAGCAGAGTTGGATTTTGAATAGGTTTGATCAGACGAATCTGAGCCTCTGGGCGTTGCTGAGACGCCATCTGCGACTGACGCACCCGGTAGGTGACGTACTGAGACAGGTCAATTTCAAACTGATGTTGAAAATCAGCTTGAATTTTGCGAACGGTGTGTTGCTGCTCTTGCGTGCTATCGTCACTTAAGAGGCAATGCTCATAGAGATAGGGATACCGCCCAATCAGACTTCCCAACGGACTATTTTGGGGGGTGACGGTGTCTTCATTGGCTTGACTTAAGACTTCCGCTAAACGACGTAGCGTGTAATATTGTTCAGTCTCCGTAAACAGCTTAGCCAGTTCTTGTAAGCGACGGGTGGAGCGAGAGCGATGAATACCTGGCTGAGATGCTTTTGCTGCGGCAGCATCATCAAATAGATCGATGAGATGAGGAATAGCAAATTGGGACTGAACCCTAGATTGCCAACGGTTGATTAAGATGTGGCAGCATCGGTTCAGAACGTAGCGAAAATCTTCTGTTGCCGTTTTTGAAAAAACGACTTTCTCTAGAGCCGCAGCAACGTCAGTGTCTTCGTAGCGGCTACCGCCAATAAACAGTCTATGAAAACGCTCGATGAGTTCACTCGGTGACTCAAGCTCGACCCAGTAGAGCAAGTGATCGTAGATCTGTTGCTCCTCTGATGTAATCTGCCTGTTGTAACGACTCACGCGTGCAGTCACCACAGCTGAAAAATTCCTCAAGACATTTTTTGATCGAACATGCTGAAAAAAGACTGTGAAACAAACTTTAGCGACAGCCTACACTGATCCCAAGACTACTCATCAGTAGTATCTAATACTACCCAGTGTAAGCAATCTTATTTGTGATCATAGTCACGTTTTCAATGAAGATTCGGCAAAGGTTCTATTTCCACCTAGAAACCTTTGTTAGATGGCTTTCCAAAGATATACGCAAAAGCCGCTTGCGTTTGGCATCAAACATCACATAGCTAGACTCTGTAATGCTGAGTTCAAAAAATTCAACTGTCGGCAGGTAGAGGACGAAATCGTAAAAACCGCTTTTGCCACAGGGAGCATAGCTTAGAGTTTGTCACTATGGATAGGGGCTCAGACCCCTCATGCCCCATTTCAGTTTTAGAGCTGTGCAGTCCCAGGGATATAATCAGACCTGTCCTTGCGTTGTAGATGTGTGGGCTACATGTCCCTAAAGGTTTCTGTTGATCAGGTTGCGCGTGTTGTGGCAGCCCAGCCGTTGGGTTTAGTAAAGACGGCTCTCAGTGAAATTGCGATGGGCATTTCGACGGATAGTCGAGGGGTTGAACCCGGGCAACTTTTTTTAGCTCTCCGTGGAGAAACGTTTGACGGTCATCAATTTGTTGAAACGGCTCTGCGTCAAGGCGCGATCGCGGCGATTACCGATCACGAGATGAAAGGGGCTGATGGTGCGGTGCTGCCTCAACTGCTGGTCGAAGACACGCTCAAGGCGTACCAGGCGATCGCTCGGTGGTGGCGCGATCGCTTTACCATTCCGGTGATTGCGGTGACAGGATCTGTCGGTAAGACGACGACGAAAGAGCTAATTGCAGGAGTTTTAGCAACCCAGGGACGGGTCTTGAAAACGCAAGCCAATTTTAATAATGAAATTGGCGTCCCGAAAACCCTATTGGAATTAGATGAATCGCATGATTATGCCGTAATAGAAATGGGGATGCGGGGGGCTGGAGAAATTGCCCTCCTGACCCAAATTGCACGTCCCGATATCGCGGTGATTACGAACGTTGGCACAGCCCACATTGGTCGGTTGGGGTCAGAACAGGCGATCGCCGATGCAAAATGTGAACTGCTGGCGAATTTGCAGACCGCAGGCATCGCCGTGCTGAACTATGACAATTTGCGGTTGATCGACACAGCCGCTCAGGTCTGGCATGGAAAAACCGTTACCTATGGGTTAACGGGCGGAGATCTACAGGGGCACCTGGTTAATGCCGAAATCCTCAATGTCAATGGCATGAAATTACCGTTGCCCTTACCAGGAGAGCATAACGCCCTGAATTATTTGGCAGCTCTGGCAGTTGCCAGCATTCTTGAAATTGATTGGGCACCCCTGCAACAGGGCTTAGCATTAACCCTGCCTCAAGGGCGATCGCAACGGATTGATCTGCCTGAGGATGTGGTGATTTTAGATGAGACCTATAACGCAGGTCTGGAATCGATGCTGGCAGCATTGAAATTATTAGTTCAAACTCCCGGCAACCGTCATATTGCTGTGTTAGGCACGATGAAAGAACTGGGAGAGCGATCGCCCGAACTTCATCGTCAAGTCGGTGATGCCGCCAGAGCACTCAAGATTGATCGGCTGATCATTCTGGCAGATGAGGCAGAAAGTCAGGCAATGGCTATGGGTGCAGATCCAATTCCAGCAGAGCAATATTTCAGCCATGAGGCTGTAGTTGATCGATTAAAAGAGTTGGTACAATCTGGCGATCGCTTGTTGTTCAAGGCATCTCGTGCTGTTGGCTTAGATCGAGTGGTCAATCAGCTACAGCAACACTTGAGTTAGATCACATGAGTTAGATCACAAATAAAGACATCCGAATTTTTGTTAAATGGGGCGGATTCAGTCCATCCTCCGTAACAAAAAATCTTTAGAAATGGTGGGCTGAATGTACAGCTTGAACGAGATATTTTTGAACGTCAAACCACAGGTTTGACGTTCAAAAATATCTCTAACATCCGCAAACCCTGTTGTGATTGAGACTGTCTTGTTTTTGATGGGGTCGAAGGTTTAGTTGAGGAATTGGTAGACGAGGACACCGCGATCGTTTCTGCATTCGCTAAAATTTATCCCAATTCAGTTTAATTCCTGCTTCATTCTCTACCTCCCCAGATACTTATCTGTTACTATTCCTTCCTAGCTACTCTTAATAAAAACCTATTTGTTTTTGTTTCGAATAGGTTAATCTGTCTGTCTCAGACTACTTTTAAATGACCTCTACACCAGTTCCCCGACAGCCATCTCAACCTTCTGACTTCACTGGCGGCAATTCGTCGCCAGATATCACTCCCGTTTTTGCCCTAAAAGAACTGGTTTCGCGGTTGCGTCGAGAGCAAAACAAAATACAGGACTTATTAGGTTCTCTTGGGTTTGCTCTACGAAGTTTTAATAATCTCAAACAATTTTTAGAGCTGACCCCTTTAATCGCCAGTCGGGTTACAGATGCGGATGGCGGGGCATTGATTTTATTTAAAGCAGATGGGCAGATGCAAATCGAGCGTCTACACTGTCAAGATAATCAACAATGCCAGGATGTGCGTCGGGCGTTAGAATCTGCGACTCGTCAGGTTGCGACCTCTGCGACGCCGGGTAAAGTTACTGCCAATCCCAATAGTTTGACAGCGGCACTGGATCATTACGTCAGCCATGCCTTGGGGTCTGATATTCAGCTGTTTGGTACGGCGATTTTAATTAAAAGTACAGAACGGGGGCGACTTTACGTATTTAGTCGAGATCCTGACTATGACTGGACAGAAACGCGGCAGAAGTTAGTGAGGTTAGTGGCTGATCAAACTGCTGTGGCGATCGCCAACGACGAGTTAACAGTAGAGCTACGCAAGAAAGAACGGCTTGATCGTGAGCTAGAAATTGGAGCAGAAATTCAGGTACAGCTTTTACCCCGGCAATGCCCTCAAATCGAAGGGGTTGAGTTGGCTGCCCGATGTCAGACGGCGAATCGGGTGGGGGGAGACTATTACGATTTCATTCCTGCCAACTGCAATCCAAATCGTACCCAACAATCTTGTCCGGCTCAGCTAGAACGATGGAGCATCACCATTGGGGATGTCATGGGCAAAGGGGTGCCTGCCGGATTAATTATGACCATGCTACGGGGAATGTTGCGGGCTGAAGTGCTTAATGGACACCCTCCTGCCAAAGTACTCCAGCATCTCAATCAGGTGATGTACAATGACCTGGAAAATTCAAACCGCTTTGTGACGCTGTTTTACTCGGAATATGATGCCAAAAATGGCATTTTGTCTTATAGCAATGCGGCGCACAACCCACCGCTGTTGTGGCAGGCATCCACTCAATCAACCAAACGGCTGGATACTTTAGGAATGTTGATTGGGCTAGATGTCAACACGCAGTACTATGATGCTCAGGTTCATCTTCAGCCAGGGGATGTGGTCATCTATTTCACAGATGGGTTTACCGATGCTGCCAGTCAAACGGGCAACCGATTTGACGAAGAAAGGCTAACGCGTGCGTTTGAATGGGCGTGTCGCAATTGCCAACATCCGCAGGAGATTTTGGAGTATTTATTTAGCCAAGTTCAGCAATTTATTGGCTCTAACCATCACGCTGAAGATGACATGACATTAATTGTGATGAAAATTAAAGAATCAGATTAACTGACAAAAGTGCCAGAAGGCGCGTTCCTCCGTAGGGACAGGTTTTGCCGAAACGCTGACTGCAAACCGATCAGAAATTTGCTAAACCTGCCCTTACAAAGATTTGTCAGTCAATCGGGGTTGCGAGAGGTGCATTCCAAAGGGTACGTCTCTCAGACCCGCTGATCTTATAACTCATTGAGGACTATGATAGCGATCCTATTTGATTCCTGACTCCAATCAGGTGTGAAAGCGTCCGCCCGAAGGGCGGGCGCTTTCACACCTGATTTAGGATCGCTACATGTCTAAAACGTGTTTAGAAGAGTTGCTTTTACTTTCTTTTTAAGACGATAAAGTTGACACTCCAGATAGGATTTGGATATTGCTTTTTTAGAGATGCAGTTCAGGCATAATGGTGTTTGGGAATTTTCTCGCATCTCTAGCATTTCAAAGTCTGCGGGCTGATACAGTAGATCGGTCATAAATCGTGTCAATTTTTTTGTGTGAGGCGAAAAATAAATGGTGTTGGCTCATTTAATGCAAGATGTTGCAACCAATCTATCGAGTCTGTCTTCCTGGAATGATCTTTGGCAGACGATTCACTGGCATTCTTCGATCGATTGGAGTTTATTAGCTCAAAAAACATTTCAAACCGATGTTTTTGCAGGAACACGCGCCTGGTTCCAGAACTTTATCCAGACGGGTCAAATTTGGGCTTTGATTATTGGTTTTGTGATTGGTTATGTCTTACGGGGATTAACGTCATACGGCTAAATTCATAGCGCTAAATGGGGCGATCCCTTTGAGCATTAAAGGTTGAGCAAGGGTATTTATGCCTTCAGCAGAAAAATAAGGATCACTCCCCAACGATTGGGAATGACACGTCACAGTTTCCTAATGGATGGGGTCGTTTCAAAATCTGATTGATTCCATTTTTCTAGCGTGCGAGGGGTGAGATTCTGAAGGTATTGGTAATTTTTTGACCCTCTGACTGAGCAAGTATTATAAAAATTACTCACCCATTTGAATCACCACCAAAAGGCTCTATTCGTTCCCTTTATAGGAATGAAATGGATTGTGTTGTGTGGGTCACATCCGATTTACGCAACACAATCTACATTTAAATCAACTCTAGTTGGGGAACTAGTAGACCCAATTAAACGTTTTACAACGGAGCGCAGGGGTGGAACTCCTGCATGGGAGCGCAGCCCCCACACCTCAACGTTGCAAAATTTAGTGTTCGCAACACTAGAGTATTTCTTACAGAACATTCCAGTTCCTAAATTGGGATTGTGGATTGAATAAGATCTAATTCTTGTTCAAACAACGACGGCAGAGCCATCTTCCCTCAAAAAGAATGACAGGTTAATGAATCTGTGCTCCTTAATATAGGAACGGTATTTAGAGGTGATCTAGACCTGAATTTTGACCATAATAATCTACATTTCTTTCTAGACAGGGTAAAAAATTGGGTAACGAGACTCCACAACAGCAAACTTGGAGCCAACGGTTTGAGACGGCTCTGCATCCGGCGATCGCCCAATTCAATGCCAGCATTGGGTTTGACATTGAGCTGATCGAGTACGATTTAACGGGCTCTCAGGCTCATGCCCAGATGCTGGCGCATACAGGAATTATTTCGGCGGACGAAGGAGAAAAACTGGTCGCAGGTCTTGAGCAAATCCGCCAGGAATATCGGCAGGGGCGCTTTACTCCGGGAATTGAGGCAGAAGATGTTCACTTTGCGGTAGAACGGCGGCTGACAGAATTGGTGGGAGATGTCGGCAAAAAATTGCATACGGCGCGATCGCGCAATGACCAGGTTGGTACCGATACCCGTCTCTATTTGCGAGATCAAGTCCAGCAAATTCAACAGCAATTAAAGGCATTCCAGACAATTCTTCTGACTCTGGCAGAGAACAATGTGGAGACGCTGATTCCCGGTTATACTCACCTGCAACGGGCACAGCCGCTCAGTCTGGCTCATCATTTGTTGGCATATGTAGAAATGACCCAGCGAGACTGGGAACGGTTGGCAGATCTATATAAACGGGTAGATATCTCGCCGCTGGGCTGTGGTGCATTAGCCGGAACCACCTTTCCGATCGATCGCCATTACAGCGCTAAATTGTTGAATTTTGGCAATGTCTATGCCAACAGTTTAGATGGAGTGAGCGATCGCGATTTTGCCATCGAATTTCTCTGTGCAGCCAGTTTGATCATGGTGCATCTGTCTCGCCTGTCTGAAGAAATTATTTTGTGGGCATCTGAAGAATTCCGTTTTGTCACCCTGAACGATAGTTGTTCGACAGGTTCCAGCATTATGCCGCAAAAGAAAAATCCAGATGTGCCAGAACTGGTGCGGGGTAAAACAGGACGAGTGTTTGGGCACTTGCAAGCGTTGCTGGTGCTGATGAAAGGCTTACCCCTGGCTTACAACAAAGATTTACAGGAAGACAAAGAAGCCCTTTTTGATAGTGTTAAGACGGTCAAAGGCTGCCTGGAAGCTATGACGATTCTGCTGCAAGAGGGTCTAGAATTTCGTAGCGATCGCTTAAATCAAGCCGTCACGGAAGATTTTTCTAATGCTACTGATGTGGCAGATTATTTAGCCGCCAAAGGGGTACCTTTCCGAGAGGCATATAACCTCGTGGGCAAGGTCGTGAAAACTAGTTTGGCAGCCGGAAAATTGCTCAAAGACTTGACGTTAGAAGAATGGCAAACGATTCATCCTGCGTTTGAGCCAGATATCTATGAGGCGATCGCGCCTCGTCAGGTGGTGGCAGCTCGAAATAGCTACGGAGGCACAGGGTTTGCCCAGGTTAGACAGGCGATCGCCCATGCTAAAGAGCGACTCAATAGTTGATAAGCTAGAGAATACGGCTGTTTCTAGCAAGTCTCATGCATATCCACACTCTTGAGGAATGGCAACATTCCCACAAATTTTTAGCTGACCCAGAGCACGCCGAGAAAAATACCAAACTCGTCATGCTATTGACGGCAGTGACGATGGTAGCGGAGGTGGTGGCAGGCATCACATTTGGATCCATGGCTTTGCTGGCGGATGGGTGGCACATGGCAACCCACGTCGCCGCCTTCGGCATCACAATTTTTGCCTACCAATATGCTCGCACCCATGCCAATGACCCGACATACACCTTTGGCACGGGTAAAGTCAGCGTTTTGGGTGGATTTGCCAGTGCCGTTGCCCTCGCGGTGATCGCATTGATTATGGCGCTTGAGTCCGTCACTCGCTTGTTTCAGCCCCAAACAATTCAATTTAATCAAGCGATTGGGGTGGCAGTGATCGGCTTAGTCGTCAATTTGCTCAGTGCCCTGTTGTTGCAAGATCATCACCATCACCATCACAAATCCGATCCCGATCATCATGATCGCGATCGCCATGCCCATCATCATTCCGACTCCCATACCCACGATCATCCCGATCGCCACGTCCATCCTCATCCCGAGCACCATGGGCACGATCACCGTGAACATCCTCACCAAGATCACAATCTTCGTGCCGCCTATCTCCACGTCTTGGCGGATGCCCTGACGTCTGTGTTTGCGATCGCCGCTTTGTTTTCAGGAAAGTTTTTAGGCTGGGATTGGATGGATGCCACGATGGGCTTGGTGGGTGCTGCGGTAATTGCCAAATGGTCGTATGGACTGATTAGTGATACGGGATCGATCTTGCTGGATGGAGCGATTGATAAGCAAGTCAAGCTCGACATTGTAAATGCGATCGAAGGAGATGCCGATAATCGCATTACAGATTTGCATGTCTGGTATGTCGGACAAAATCATCTATCTACCAGTATTTCTCTGGTCACGCATTATCCACAAACACCGGAGTATTACAAAAATCTCCTGAACGGTATTCCTTCGCTCTCCCATATCATTGTCGAGGTTCACCCCTGTCAGGGAGAACCCTGTATGGCTCCTATGCCTGAAGCGATTCGTTAGTCTATGAGGAACAAGCCTAAATACTGAGTGGAATCAGATTATGCTTTGAACGCCATGCTCCGCATGGCGTTCAAAGCATAATCGTTCGTTCTTCAGGCATTGCTGCTGCTGAATTTGCTTGTTAGACTGGGTTAGAGACGGGCGATCGCCCATTCCATAACAATTCCATAACAATAAAGGATAATCCTATGGCTGAACGTCTGAAGCGGTGGGAGTCTCCCCGCCGAAAGGGTCGAAACGATAAAGGTAAAGGCGGCAGTGCTCGCCAACGGCAACGGCAAAAACAAATGCAAATGCTACGGCGAAAGCTTAAGCACGATGCAGATGATAAAAATGGAGGGAAGAGACCCGGTCTCTTCCCTTTATTGTTTCTTGCTCCGGTAGGGACGCGAGCGATCGCGGTTTCAATGGGACAAAAGTGTTAATGGATCGTATCTCTACGGATCTGTAACGTCGTCGTCGGTCGTTACGGGTATGTGCAACACCGGCAGGCGATCGCCCCGAAAAATCTCTTCACTGGCTTGCCCCAGGTCTTGCAGCACATTGGCTAACACTCGCCCCCCGATCAGTGCCAAGAGAACGGGACCCGTCGCTAAACTAATGAGTAAATCCGTTGGAACTTTAGATTGAGCCATAACAAAACTAGTAAGAAGCGAATGAATCAGTGATTTATTCCCTGAAATGCCGTTCAGATTTCGTATTAACCTGTATCAGCGGGTACCGGGTTGTTTAGCAATTGCAGCCGAGTGGAATATAGGTATTGCTTGAAAGCAATGCTCCGCATCGCTTTCAAAAAAATCCAGTTCTATCTGAATGCGAAGCGCCATAGACCCAATTTAAGCCGCTATCGTTGAACGTGCTAATTTTAGTGATTCTGGCAGATCACCTGCGATCGCACCTCCTGACCAGGAATGAGATCCGTCAGGATAAGTTTAAGAAACATCTTGTCTACGTTAAATCATTGTAATCATGTTGCAAGATGTCAGGAGTGTGTTATCCCTATTAAGACAAAACCCATTACAAAATTGTTGGCGTGGCGGTGTTCGCCCTTGCTAAATCGGTAAACCTGTTCAGTCTCTAATGTTGAATCCGGTGAGCAAACCTTTCCTCGAAAAAGATCAATCTCCTTTAGCCCAATGGATTTATAAAACCCTTGGGAGAAAAGGAGTAGTCGTCAAATTTCAGCTACGCGGCAATAATCTTTATCTCCTTTGCGAAAGCATTACTGTCCCCGATCGCATTGTCGTTTTGACGCGGCTATTGTGTGCCCTTCAGCAAATTGATTTAAATAGATTAATTCCTGCCCATCAACCGCAGATTTATCAAATCCACATGTATGGGCGCAAGGCTAAGCAAGCGCAAGCAGGCTGGAAAGCGTTGATTTACCTCAACCAGATTGACCGCCATCTAGAGCAACTCCGACAACAGGCAGAGGTGGCAGCCATAGGGCGATCGCACCTGGCTCAACGACTCAATACAACGGTTCCCAACCGTTCACCCCAGCCAACGGCAACCTTACCCTCTACGGCTGCTCCAGAAAGTTCTAGCCATAGTTCCAGCCATAGTTCGAGCAGTAACAGCGCCCTGGTTATTACCAATCGCAGTTTGGCGCGACGTGGCGACCCCGAAGGCATTGCCCGATATTTAAGCGAAACCCTCAGCCGACTGGGCGTAGCGGTCAAAGTTAAGGTAAAAACGTCGCCCTGCGCGAGTCGATCCCATTCCCCAAGTGCCGCAGCGGTTAACTCAGATGACCGTAGCGACGCGATCGCTCGTCGCCTGTGGATTACCTGCGAAGCCCTCTATAGCCCTGACCCCATGTTGATTGGCGAACCCGTCACCCAACAATTGCGAGAGTTAGAGCTAGAGGGATTTCGAGATGCCCTGGTGCTGATTCAGGTTCAGGGGGAAGAAAAGCCAGATTGGCTATTGCGCGTTGATCTAACTCCCCGGCACGAGATGTTGCGGGAATGGGCGCGTTGGGGTGATGTCGAAGCGATCGCCCGCTTGCTGAAGCAAACCCTTGCCGATGAGCATATTGATCTTTCGACGGCGTCTTTACAAAATGCCACCCTGCATCTGTTTGTCGGGCATTCACCCAATCAGCAGGGGTTACAGAGTGGCGATCGCACGCCGGACTTAGAGCGAGTTTGCTCGATCATTGTGCCTCTGTTAGAAACGTTGGGACCCCAAGGGATTCATGCGGCGACTGTCTATGGGCAGATCCCTGGCGAAGAAACTCCCGCCTGGGTGCAGTGGATTGATCTACCGGCAGCAAAACATCCGGCATTGGCAGACGCCCCGATCACGCTGGCAGAACAGGGAGACTGGGGTGCGATCGCCTTTTTATTAAGTCGGTTGCTCAATCCTGATCTGGATAAATATCTGGCGACGGGTGGCATTCGCACGCAGATTTTGCCTCGGCTTGATCTGTTGCACATTATGAATGATGCCCCGGTGTGTCCGGCTCAAAATCAAGTAGGACCAGCCGTTGCCCAGTTTTTCAAACAGCTGCGTCTGCCTCAAATTACGGGTGTGCGCGTCTATGGTCGGCGATCGGGACAAAAGCGCCCACTGTGGAGTTATGGCTCTGATTTTGTCTCCCGCCATCGACTCGTTCCTGAAGCGGTGCCCGAGTTTGCAGCTACCGATGCCTATGTCAACGATCTGGTTGCCCAGCCTACGGAAGACATTCTCCGCCCCGACCTGACCCCGGCAGATATTCAGAATGCTTGGGAAAACCTTCAGCGCACCCTGACCCAACGGGTACAACAAATTTTAATTGGTTCCCAACTTTTTGTTTCGGCTTCAGAAGCGCAAGACCTACCCTCGTTACCTGGGGCAACGTCAAGTTTTCAAGGCGCTGCCATTCTTTTAGTTTGGGGCTGTGTGGGTCTGTTACTGACGCTCCAGGCAGATTGGGGCTTGAGTCGGATGCTACAAATCAGTCAAAATACTGCTCCAGAAGCAACCGCACTGGCAGCGACAACACCTCCACCAACGCTATCAACTGCGCCTTCTGAAGTTTCCCCAGAACAGCCAGCGGCGATCGCATCATCTTCCAACCCTGCCAGCGGGTCTGAATTGACTGAACCGTCCGAACCGTCCGAACTGTCCGAACCAGACGAAAGTACGAGCGTGTTTAGCTCTTCTGCGTTTACCGATGACGGCACCGGCGAATCCAACGCGACTGCCGATGATGATGCAGCGGCAACTGCACCCATAGATTTGCCCTATACCCTTCAGTCGCCCAGTGCCCAGGCGTTGGTCGCCTCAATCTTGTCCGAAGATCCGCCCTTCTCCACGTTTAATAGCCGCCAGTTAGACGAAAAGCTGCAACTTTACTACCACTATGTTGAAGAGTTTGGACCTCCAGATGTTTTGATCGTCGGCAGTTCTAGAGCATTGCGTGGCGTTGACCCGGCAGCATTAGCCGCTGACTTAACAGAGCTAGGTTATACGGATGTCCGAATTTTTAATTTTGGTATCAATGGTGCCACCGCTCAAGTGGTGAATTTGATTGTGCAACAGTTGTTGACGCCTGACCAACTGCCTCAATTAATTCTCTGGGCAGATGGTGCCCGTGCGTTTAACAGTGGCACCGTTGATGTCACGTTTAATGGCGTGGTGGCGTCAGAGGGCTATCGCGAAGTTGCCTCCGGAAAATTGCCCACGCTTACCGCCTCCGATGTCCAACCTGCCAATAATGTTACGGCAGATGTGCTAGATGCATCTGCGTCGCTCAGCAGTGGCATTGGGTCTTCTCTGACTGCCAGTTACCAAGACATAGATCGATGGTTGAGTCAGCAGGTAGCAGAGGTTTCGTCTGTTCATCAAGATCGCGATCGCCTCAAACATGCTCTGCAAAATTGGATAACAGCGTTTGTGCCGAAAGCATCGCAACCCCAGCCTATTTCTGTAGTGACGACCGAGGCGGAAGCCAATTCAACAGCATCTAACCCTAATAATGAGTCCCCATCGCTGTTGCTGGCGGGGCAAGACATGATGGATCTGAATGGCTTTTTACCCCTCGCCGTCCGATTTAATCCCGCCACGTATTATCAGAAATACGCCAGAGTTTCAGGTCAATACGATAGCGATTATCAAGAGTTTCGGGTCACCGGCAAACAAGAAGTTGCCTTGCGATCGCTCTTGCAATTTACGCAATCCAAAGAAATTCCAGTCGTTTTTGTTAACCTCCCTCTCACCCAAGACTACCTCGATCCGGTTCGCCTGCAACACGAACAAGAGTTTAAGCAATATATGCTGAGCGTTGCCGTGGGCAATTCGGGCATGGTTTTTCGCGATTTAGGAGAGCAATGGCTGACGGGGTATGATTACTTTTCCGACCCCAGTCATCTCAACCGCTACGGTGCGTTTCAGGTATCTCAGCGATTGTCGCAAGATCCGATGATTCCGTGGTTTCAACCGCAACATATGAGTCAAAAGCAGCAGTAGTTTTATCTTCAGGGGTGCTGTGATTTTATACGTTTCTATCCTTTCTCATTAGCCGATGGTCTACAGCAATTGCAGGGTTAATCAGGACGGGGTGCAGGGGTGAAACCCCTGTCCGGTCAGCCCCCGTGCCCTTGTCCTAACTCAGTCCTTATGTTGCTATCCCTCGGCTCTGGGATAGCCTGACATCCTCAAGTTCGGACGGGTGATGATATAGCAATCCTAAACGATAAGCGGGTTGTGAGAGGCGCACCCCGAAGGGGTGCGCCTCTCACAACCCATTTGGGATTGCCATAGGCTGAAATGCTGCGCTCCGTGCATAATGTTAACCCATCACTATTCCAGTTCTGATTGAGCACGTTAACGTTTTACTTTAAGCAAACTTCAAGTTTCAAAATAGATTGTGTTGAACTGTAAGTAGAGACGAGTATTTGTGGAACTCTTACATTAGAAATGTCATCTATTAATGCCTACCTAACTTGCTCAAGATGGAGTATGGCTGGACGCAGCAGTTGTGTTTCAAATAGAGTGGTAATTTGCTTGAAAAGCCAACTGCGTGAGCTTCTCAAATAAATTATTATCCGCTCTAGAGCATGACCGACGCAGTTTCATCCCTTGCACATTTCATTGAAAGAAATGTCAGGCTGAATGGTCAGACTGATCCCATTTACCAGGTTGCTAATTAAAGTTGGGATGTGCGACGGAGAATTTGCATGACGGAAATCCAGAAAACCCATTCTGAATTTGCATTGCTAGACTATGTCCCCGTTGGGGTATGTGTTTTGCAGTCTGATTTTACAGTGCGGTTCTGGAACCAATGCCTAGAAAATTGGACTGGCATTCGCAAAACAGACATCCATCAACAGAAAATTGATGTCTATTTACCCGATTTCAAACCGTCTAATTATCCCAGCCTCAATCAGGTCTTTACCGAGGGAATTTCGTTAGAGCTGGCGCAAACTAAGCCAACCTTGATGATTTCGGCATTTTTACCCGATGGTAATTTGCGATCGCAATCCATCACCATCACCGCCATACCGGCGGTACACGGCAACGGGTTTGATGCCCTCCTCACGATTCAAGATATTACCGGATGGACGACCCCGGAAACGCTTCAGCCGTCTTCGCTCCATGCTGCTTCTCCTGCTGCCTCAGTTGACGTTGCCTCCCTGTCATTGGATGAACTGGAGCAGTTTTATGTCCAGGATTTGTTGGATAACGTCAATGATCTGATTCAAAGTGTTGCCCCCGATGGTCGAATTCTCTACACCAATCGGGCATGGCGCAACAGTTTGGGATATAGCGATCGCGACATTCAACACCTTTCGATTTTCGACATTATTCACCCCGACTATCACAGCCATTGTCAGGCAATAATGCAGTCTGTGATAGCGGGTCATGCCTGTGAAGGCATAGAAACCGTCTTTTTAGCCAAAGATGGTCGGGCGATCGCGGTCGAGGGCAATATTAACTGCCGCTTTGAAAACGGCATCCCCCAGGCGACCCGTGGCATCTTTCGGGAGCTGACCCGGCGCAAACAAGTTGAACTGGATTTGCGTCGAAGTGAAGCCAATTTGTTACATGCCCAACGGGTTGCCCACGTTGGTAGTTGGGAGTTTGACGTTGCAACTGCCAAAATTTCCTGGTCAGAAGAATTATTTCGTATTTTTGGGCTAGATCCCAATCAAACCGAACCAACGGTCAGTGAATGCTTTCAGCAAATTTATCCAGGCGATCGCAAACTCTGGCGGCAAACGATTGATAGCATTCTGGCAACCGGCGAACCCTGTGAATTCGATTTTCGCATCGTTCGCCCCAATGGGTTACTGCGCTATGTTGAAGCTCGCAGTGAGGCCGTCAAAGATAAACAGGGCAAGGTGGCTCAACTGTTTGGCACAGCCCTTGATATTACCGAACGCAAGCAAACCGAAGCGGCACTGCGACAAAGTGAACAACGCTATGCGATCGCCGTTAGTGCTGGCAACATGGGGGTTTGGGAATGGAATTTGCAAACCAATGAGATGTATCTCGATCCTTTCCTAAAAGCCATGCTGGGCTATCAAGACGACGAGATTGACAACCACATTGAAAATTGGACGCAGCTGGTCTATCCAGAAGACCGGGCATTGGTGCAACAGGCGCTCGAAGATTATTTGACCGGGCAGACGCCGTCGCTAGAGGTGGAGCATCGTATGCTTCACAAAGACAACCACATTTTGTGGATTCTGGCTCGTGGTATGGTAATCCGAGACAGTAAGGGACGACCGATCCGTTTGGCAGGAACCGATACCGATATTACTGAGAGCAAACAGACCGAAGCAGCACTCCGCGAAAGCGAAACCCGGTTTCAAAAGTTGGCAGCCAACCTGCCGGGTATGATCTATCAACTGTTGTTGAGAACCGATGGCACGATGTCGTTTACCTACGTCAGCCCCGGTTGCCGCGAAATTTTTGGGGTCGAGCCAGAGCAGGTGCAACACGATGCGGCGTTCGTCATCGATACGGTGCATGTCAGCGATCGCCTGCATCTGATGGAATATATCAACAACTCTGCCCAAACCTTACAGCCGTTTCAATGGCAAGGCCGGGCAATTTTAGCGTCCGGGCAAGTCAAGTGGCTGCAAAGTGCTTTTCGTCCGGAACGTCGTCCCAATGGCGATGTTCTTTGGGATGGGTTGCTGATCGATATCACCGACCGTCGCGCCATGGAAGAGGCGTTGCGCCAAAGCCAGGGACAACTGAACAGCATCCTCAACTCGCTAGATGACCTGGTCTGGTCAGTTTCCGCAGAAACGGGCGAAATTTTGTATTGCAGCTCCAATGCTGAGAAAATTTATGGTCGCCCCGTTTCCGATTTTTCAGAAAATCCCAACATCTGGTTGGCAATGGTGCATCCGACAGACCGAGATTGGGTGACTCATGCCTCGCAGAAATTATTTGAACTTGGGAGTCAAGATATTGAATATCGGATCTTGCGAGCCGATGGCGAAATGCGCTGGATTCGCGATCGCGCTCGCTTAATTCGTGATGAATCGGGCAACCCGATGCGAGTAGACAGCATCGTCACCGACACAACCAAACGTAAACAGGCAGAAGCAGCCCTGGAACAACAATTACAGCGGGCATTGCTCCTTAAACGGATTACCGAAGAAATTCGTAGCAGCCTCGATATTCAACAGATTTTCTTGACGGCGAGTGATCAGGTGGGGCGCGTCTTCCAGGCCAATCGTTGTCTGATTCGCTCCTTTGTGGGGTACCCCTCACCGGAGATTCCGCTGGTTGCCGAGTATTTAGAAGCTGACATTGAGTCGGTTGCTCACATCAAAATTCCTGTGATCGGCAATCCCCATGCCGAACAATTACTCTTGGGCGATCGCGCGATCGCGTCTTCCAATGTGTTTGAAGAACCTTTGCTGGCACCTGTAATTATGCTGTGCCGGCAACTGCGGGTTAAGTCCATGCTATCGGTTCGTACCTCTTACAAAGGAGAAGCCAATGGGGTGGTAACCGTGCATCAGTGCGATCGCTTTCGCCAATGGACAGACGATGAAATCGAGCTGGTCGAAGCTGTGGCAGCCCAGGTAGGAATTGCGATCGCCCAGGCGCGGCTGTTAGAACATGAGCGCTATCAACGGCAAGAACTCAGCCTCAAAAATATTGCATTAGAACAAGCAAAACGAGAAGCCGATATTGCGAATCAGGCAAAGAGCGACTTTTTGGCGACAATGAGCCACGAAATTCGCACCCCCATGAACGGTGTCATCGGCATGACCGAGTTGCTGTTGGATTCTTCCCTGACCCTTCAGCAACAAGATTTTATTGAAACCATCCGCAGCAGTGGCGAAACGCTGCTCGCGATCATTAATGATATTTTGGACTTTTCCAAAATCGAATCGGGCAAGTTAGAGCTAGAAGAAGTGTCTTTTAACTTGCGCAGTTGCGTCGAGACTGCGATCGATGTTCTGGCACCCAGAGCCACCGAAAAAGGCTTAGAACTAGCCTATCTGATCCATTCCAATGTCCCGGAAATGGTGATTGGCGATGTCACACGGCTCAACCAAATCTTAGTCAATCTCTTGGGTAACGCAGTCAAATTTACGGAGACTGGGGAAGTTACCGTGTCCGTGGTTGCTCGGCAACTGCAAGGTAACCCTAACTTAGTCAAAGCTGTGCCCAACGTGGCAGGTCGCCCCCATCTGCCCTATGCCATTCGCTTCACTGTCAGTGATACGGGTGTGGGCATTCCATCCGAGCGACTCAATCGCCTGTTTAAACCCTTTAGCCAGGTCGATTCTTCGATTAATCGGGTCTATGGTGGCACCGGGTTAGGGTTAGCCATCAGCCAGCGGCTGACCGAAATGATGGGGGGTAGAATTTGGGTTGATAGTGAGGAAGGAAGTGGGTCTAATTTCCATTTCTCGATTGTGGTGGGGGTTGTCTTACCTGCCCAACCCACGTCCGCTAATTTACCGGCGTTTGCGCTCACCGGAAAGCGGCTCATGTTAATTGACGATAACGGGTTTAATCGTCGCAGTTTGGCACTCCAGGCACAGACTTGGGGCATGAATGTGCAGTCTTTTTCCTCTGGGCAAGCCGTCTTCGAATGCTTGAAGCAGGGAGACAGGTTTGATGTTGCCATCATCGATAGCCAAATGCCCGATCAAGATGGATTTGCGCTAACGAATACAATTCATCAATTCCCAGCCTATGCCAATTTACCCGTCATTTTGCTGACCCCAAAAAATTGGGCAGATACAACACTATCCTCGACCTCACAACGGTTGACGAAGTATCTAAGCAAACCTGTCAAACAGGCACAACTCTATAAAATCTTGATGGAGTGGTTTACCCAGGCTGCCTCGTCTCAGGCGATCGCCACCAAACCATCTGACAGTGGTCAAACCCAGTTGGCAGACGGCTGTCCGTTGAAAATTCTGATTGCAGAAGACAATCCGGTGAATCAAAAAGTATTAATTCGGCTTTTGCAACGGTTAGGATATCAAGCAGATGTTGCCAATAATGGCTTAGAAACGTTAGCGGTTCTCTCAAAAGAACCCTATGATGTCGTGCTTATGGATGTGCAAATGCCGGAGATGGATGGCATTACGGCAACCCAACAGATTCATCAGCGCTGGAATGGGCAAACTCGTCCCTATATCATCGCCGTGACAGCCAGTGCCATGCAGGGCGATCGCGAAGAATGTCTCAGAGCCGGAATGGATGATTATCTCAGCAAACCGATTCGATTTGAGCAATTGACCCAGGCATTGTTAAAATGCAAGCGACCAGACCCCTCAAACCCCACGCCACAGGTGTTACCGACGGGTGATCTGGAAATCTTAAAAACGATTGAACGTGAAATTGCGGCATATGATGCAGATCTGACGGTTGAATTGATCGATTGCTATTTAGAAGATGCTCCCAAACGCCTCATCGATATTCAAACGGCTGTGAAAGAAAGGAATGCGATCGCTCTGAAACGAGCGGCTCATACCCTTAAATCAAGTAGTGCTGCTTTAGGAGGAAGCGAATTCGCGAAATATTGTGAACAGTTAGAAAGACTAACAGACATCGACAAAGCCGCAGAGATGCTCCCCTCCCTGCTCACTCAATATGAATCTCTCACCCGTGTATTACAGTTCAAACGTCAGCAACTGAGTTGACCCGTATGGATTGACCCGTATGGGTTAACCCGTGTGGATTGACCCGTATGGATGCATCTACCTACAACGAGTTATGGACTTAACCGCTCCCTCATCCGATCCCCCCTTGATTTTGGTTATTGATGACGATCGCTTTATGCGGGTTCAGATCCAAGACATGATGGCGCAGGAAGGCTATCGGGTGGAAGAGGCAAAAAATGGAGAGGAAGGGTTAGCCGCCTATGCCCATCTTCATCCAGATGTTGTCTTATTAGACGCCGTTATGCCGATTATGGATGGCTTTACCTGCTGTGCCAGACTTCAAGAAATGGGGGTAACCGTTGACCCTGCCGCAACGATGCAGAGTTGTTCACCCGTGTTGATGATTACCAGCTTAGAAGACCAAAAATCAGTCGATCAAGCGTTTTCGGTGGGTGCCGCAGATTACATTACCAAGCCGATTCACTGGCCCGTTTTGCGACAAAGAGTTCGCCGCTTGATTGATCAACACCGACTGTACTTACAGTTGCAAGCCACTAATCAAAAACTAGCAGAAGCCAACTATGCCCTAGAACGCATCGTGTCTCTAGACAGTTTGACTCAAGTGGGCAATCGCCGCCGATTTGATGAATATTTGCAAAAAGAATGGCGTCGTTTATCCCGAGAGAGAAAAGTTTTATCGCTAATTTTGGCGGATATCGACTATTTCAAGAGTTACAACGATACCTATGGGCATCAGGCAGGCGATCGCTGTCTTTATCAGGTTGCTCAGGCGATTAGAAATGCCGTCAAGCGTCCTGCGGATTTGGTTGCCCGCTATGGAGGTGAAGAGTTTGCGGTCGTGTTACCCGATACGGAGGCGAAGGGGGCGATTCATGTGGCGAAAGAGATCCGACACCATATCAAACAATTAGATTTAGAGCACGTCGAATCTCCGATTGAGGGAAAAATTAGCTTGAGTTTGGGGGTTGCCAGCCTGATTCCCGATGTTAACCTTACCCCTGCGACCCTGATTTCGATTGCTGATCATGCCCTCTATCAAGCAAAAGCCTCAGGGCGAGACTGTATCTGTCTGTCTGCATCTTAATCAGGTGCTATCTTACAGCGCTTCGCGCTTGAATATAGTTAGATTTTTTGTTGTGTGCCGCGCGGAGCGCGGCACACAACAAAAAATCTGTGGCTTAATCCCAGGGTTAAAGCATTGGGATTACCTCAGACGATTAAATAGCCAGAAGGAAATCGCAATGCCAAAGAAGTAGGCAGTCACCGCATTGATGTTGGATTGCACAACAAATAAATCCAGCGGTTGAACGATGGGCACTGCCGCCGATCGCAAAATCCAACCTTCTGGCTGGGAAAGGGCGATCGCCAACACAGAACCGATGATTGCCTGGGCACCCAAAATCGTGAACATCAACCCCAAAAGATTGACCCTCAACGCCAACCGCACCAGCTTTAACGTCTCCGTTTTACTGGGTCGATCACTCTCAACCGCTGACTGCAACCGAGCTGCGAAACGGGTATACCGAAACGCCAAATAAATGCTAACTGCGAGGGTGACTAACCCACAAATGGCAAACAACGTACCCAAGCCAACGCCGAGAAAGCCAGCTCCACTGCGGGCATTGCGGCTAAATGCAGCATAGAAAAATAAGATTGCGCCAGAAACGACTGCTAAAACAAGCTGAAGCCAGAAGATTGACCATCCAGCCCGACCGATTAACAAAGCCACCTTCTGAGGAGAAGTTTGACTCAAAGCCGTATCCGTCTTTTCTGGCATCGTTAACCTGGTGTGCGAACCAGCATCACGGGGCAATTGGCATAGACGCGCACATAGTCAGACAGAGACTGACCCAGCAAGCGATCGAGATCGGGCAGCCCTTTAGCAATGGTAGGACGGCGATCGGGCGATCCGAGCATGAGCAAATCTACATTCATCTCTTCTGCAACCTGGCAAATCCGCTCCCCTGCCTTGCCTTCAGGTGCCACACACTTATAGCTAATACCCAATTTCTTGGCTTCGTTGATGGCAGGAATCAGCACGGGGTCTTCTTCCGCCTTGGCAGCAATTTCACCTGGCTTGATCTTCATCTCAGGGTTGGTATGAACCAGAACCAGTTGCCCACCCTTGGTGTCGCGCAACAATGCCAATGCCAGCTTTAATGTTTCTTGCGCTGAATTAGACTTATCCATTGCCACCATAATGCGGTTGATCTTTTTGACATAAATGTCATCTTTTACCAACAACATGGGGCGAGATGCAAGCTGAAACACATATTGGCTGACCGAATTTTCCAGGATGGATTGAATCCGCTTTAAGCCGCGCGATCCCATGATGATCAAATCAGCATCCAACTCTTCTGCAACTTTGCAAACAATATCTTTAGGATCGCCAGCCCGAAGAATCGTATTGACCTGAGCGGGATCAAGCTGGAGATATTGAATCGCTTTTGCTAACAACTTACCGCCTTCTTCCCACTTGTCTGTCATACCATCGGATGTGACTTGAGGGGGCACCACATGCAAAATTGTAACCGCCGCCCGTTGAATCAAAGGGATATCCATCAGGGCTTTCAACATTTCTTCTGTGTTGCCAATCCCAGAGTCTGCCAGCAGAATTTTTTCAATCATAATTACCTCGCAAGGTTAAATCCGATGCTTTAAATAAACGATAAGAAATGAGGCGATTTCAAGATGATTTATTGACACCTTATCTTTATTGAATTATAGGTTAAAAGCTGGGTCGAAATGGTCAATCTTGTCAATATTTTCAGTTAGAAATATATCGCTGAGAGTCAGCTAAATATCTATACGATTTCTTTATTTTTTAAAATCTTTCTCATTAAGCAACTTTGCAATGTAGGGGTTGAATTCAATTTATATGCTTTGCCTAGCAAACAATTGATTGAATCCAAGAATTAAGCAAGATCAGCAGAATAAGAATCCTTTAACATTAGTTCACAAGACGGCTGGCAGTGCCTATAGCAGCCGCAGGGCTGGTTACGACAGGGGCGCGGAGGCTGTGCCCCCGGACAGGGGTTCTATCCCTGCACCCCATCCTCATCAACCATTTATTGGCTATGTCAATCTCAAATGGTTTGTGAGAACCGCCTATTGCACAATTGATTTAGGACTGCTATAGATAAATCTCGAAATTGATTATAAATCTTTGTCAATACTCGATTAAACCAGCACGATCTTTAAACCCATATGTTTTGTCAGTTTCTACCGGGTGAAAATGCAGCCAAGCCCCAGCCTACCTTCACTTTCGCAGAAATCTAGCTACTCAATAAAGAATGTAAAAAAAAGTATAGAAAGATGTCGAACGGCTCGGCTGAACGTTGTCTTTTCACAGTCGCAGGGCTTATACAATCAATGCTTCTGATCAGGTTTTAGATCGGATTCTATGCTCGTTCAGCTTGAAGAAAAAAGTTTTTCTAGCCAGAAAATTCCCAACTGTGCAAACCCTAGAATCTCGCTGACAGCTTAAGATAGTTGGAAAAGAGATCCATCATTAGGTTGGTTGAGTTTTGCAAATCACGTTTCTAGGAACCAGTTCTGGTGTACCGACGCGATCGCGGAATGTCTCTAGCATTGCCTTGCGGTTACCTCAGCGGGCAGAAGTCTGGCTATTTGACTGTGGCGAAGGGACGCAACATCAAATTTTGAGAAGCGAAATTAAAGTCAGCCAGATCACTCGTATTTTTGTGACCCACATGCACGGCGACCATATTTATGGCTTGATGGGGTTGCTGGCAAGTTGCGGATTGGCGGGCAATCCCACCCGCATCGACATCTACGGACCCCCCAAATTAGATGAGTATCTAAAAGCCTGTGGACGCTATTCTCAGACCTATTTTTCTTATCCCGTCAAAGTGCATACTGTGCAACCTGGTGTGGTGTTTGCCGATGATGAATACACCGTTAGTTGTGCGCCTTTGACCCATCGAGTGCCTGCATTTGGTTATCGGGTTGCCGAGAAAGATAAACCCGGACGGTTTAATGTCGAACATGCTCAAGCCCTGGGGATTCCGTCAGGGCCCCTCTATGGCAAGCTGAAGCAAGGGGCGATCGTAACTTTGCCCGATGGACGAGTGATTAATGGTGCCGAACTGTGTGGTGAAACCCAGATTGGGCGTAAGTTTGTCTATTGCACAGACACCATTTATTGCGATAGTGCGGTGGAACTCGCGCACGATGCTGACGTTTTGATCCATGAAGCAACCTTTGCCCATCAGGATGCAGAGTTAGCCTATCAACGGTTGCATTCGACCTCGACGATGGCAGCACAGACAGCATTGAGTGCCGGAGCCAAGCAGTTAATCATGACCCACTTTAGCCCTCGCTATGCGCCGGGAAATGCGATCGTTCTCGATGATCTGCTCAGCGAAGCCAGGGCAATTTTTCCTAAAACCCTGATGGCATCCGATTTTTTCACTTACGAAATTCCCAGACGCCAGGTCGATCAGCAGGCGATCGCCCATGCCAGTTAATCCTCGTTCGATGAGGGATCAATACCTATCAATTGATTTGGTGAAGTAATCGAGTGGAGAGGCGATCGCTTCTCTCCCCTGTTGGTTGAGGATCACAGTTTTGGCAGCGCGGCATCGCCGCGCTGCCAAAACTAAATCTTCAGTTTTACTAAGGCTCATAGATTTAATAACCCGTAATTCTTTTTGAGAGAGCGACGGCTCCGCCGTCGCTCTCTCAAAAAGAATTGGGTTTGATTCAATCCACGAGCCTGAGAGATGGGAGGATTACTGGTTTGCACCTTCAACCGCTGTTGTTGGCGGCAAGATGACTTTCTGTGCCAGTCCTAGTTTTCTCAGGACTTGAATTGCCCACCAGGTCATATCAATTTCCCACCATTTCCAACCGGCTTTGGCTACATTGGGATGAGAGTGGTGGTTATTGTGCCAGCCTTCGCCATAGGTCAAAATCGCTGCCCACCAAAGGTTACGAGAGTTATCATCGGAATGAAAGGTGCGATAACCCGTAATGTGAGTTGCGGAGTTAATCAACCAGGTGCTGTGCCAGAGGAGTACCGCTCTGAGGAAGATCCCGTAAATCACAAACGACCAGCCACCCAGCAGATACAGTCCGATTCCTAACGCGACTTGTAACAGTAAAAAGTAGCGATTTAACCAGCGATAGAAGGGATCGCGAGCCAGGTCGGGCGCAAATTGTTTGTAATTGTGGTAGTCAAAAAATTCTGTGCGGGGGTAGAACAACCACAGCATATGGCTCCACCAGAAGCCTTTACGAGCGGAGTACGGGTCTTTTTCGACATCTTCTGTGTAGAGATGATGCAACCGATGTCCTGCCACCCAAAAAATAGGACCCCCCTGCAACGCTAACGACCCGATGATGGCGATCGCATATTCTAACCACTTCGGTACTTGCAAACTGCGATGGGTCAGCAAACGGTGGTATCCCAGACAAATGCCGATGCTGCCAAACAACCAGTGCAGCAAGACTGCTACGCCCAGCGCCGACCAGGAGAAAAACCAGGGAGCCAGGAGAGCCAGCGCATGAAACGCTCCGAAGAACACGACACTTACCCAGCTCAGCGCAAGCGTCTGCCCACCCACAGGGGCAGTTTTAATGGAATTGGATGTCATAAATAATCCTTGATGTATATGCCACAGACTGGCACTACTGAATTTTGCGATGGTTGCTGTCGAGTGGGTTTGACGCTACTCCACACAGCCACTACAGCATCATCCATGCCTTGAAAATCAACCCATTGCTACCAGGTTGATTGACTCAACCCAACATATGGGCGGAAGCTTGCACTTATGCAGAAAACCGATACAGTAAGAGGAGAGATGCAAGCGTTACTTACATTTTCTAGTGTAGCAACGATGTTTCATTCTTGCAAGTGGCACTTGCATTTTGCCTATGTCTGTTCAACGAAATTCAACTCGACAGCGTTTAATTGACGCAGCGCTGGAGTTGTTTGCTTCTCAAGGGGTGACGGAGACGACAACCAAGCAAATTGCGGAATTGGCGGAGGTCAATGAAGTGACCCTATTTCGCCATTTTGGTAATAAGCATGGGTTGTTATTGGCTGTCATTGAAGAGGCTGCCGTGTTCACGCACCTGGGACAAGCACTGGTGCAGCAGTCCACTCAGACCAGAAATATTTATCAAGCCTTAAAAGACTATGCGACGGCTTGTTTGCAGGCACTCGAAGGGGTGCCGCAGGTGGTGCGGTCGGTGGTGGGTGAGGCAGGTCAGTACCCTTCAGAAAACCGGATCGCACTGGGTCGGGGCTTTACCCAAGCCAACCGCTATGTGGCTGAATATTTCGCTGCCGTGATTAATGATGGGCAACTCAAAACTCACTTGCCCGCCGAAAAACTGGCGAGCTTGCTAAATGGGATGTTGCTGGGCTATGCAGTGATTGAATTCACCAGCGAGTTCCATGAGCTATGGCAGGATCGCAATGATTTTTTGGAGAATTTAATTACTCTGTTTTTGCATGGTGCTGTTTCACCCTCAACGACCTCTCCATCTCATGGGCTGGCTGACTCTCAGTTGTTGGTCGCCCGGACGGCGCTAACGCTGTTGGCAAATCCCGAATGGGTCAGTGTTGACCCGACGAGTTCTGAATTAACCCGTTCTGAGGAGACTAATTCAGAATTGACGAGTTTAGATGCGGTTGATTCTGCGATCGCCTCAGACCTCGTTGCCGATTTACCTGCCAATCTGGTACATACGATTTTGCACCGCGCCAGGAAACTCAGCTTACAAGACTATGCGATCGCCTATGTCTTATTTGGAGCCGGACTCAGTGCCGCAGAATTGGTCACTCTAGAGCAATCTCACCAGGTTCGAGATGCTCATCAACAAATCTTGCATATCCGGCAGGGCAAATTGCGCCAGGTACCTGTGAATCAATGGATTATGGGCAAACGTTATGGATCATATACCAACAATCCCTTAACCAAATGGCTCAAAACCCGGAAGGACACCCACGCCGCTATGTTTATTAATGAGGCTGGGCAGCCGTTATCAGCAGCGGAGTTACAGGAGCGATGGCAAGCTTTTACATCCGATCTGTTTACCCCTGAAGGACACCCCCCCACGATCGAACAGGCTCAACACACCTGGCGGGTCGATCTATTGATCAAGGGGATGGATTTAAAAAATCTCAGCATTTTGACAGGGCTGGATGAATCTCAACTTCAGCGATATAGCGATCGCGCCAAAGAAAAATTAGCGTTAGAACAAGCCATTCGACTTGATCAAAAAGCGTAGAGCCTCTGGCATTGTGGATTTTGGGGATGAATGTGAACGTAAAACCACAGGTTTCACGTTTACATTCATCTCATACCGATTTAAACAGCCTGCACGGCACATCAATCTTCTGTAGGGGCGCATGGCGATGCGCCCTTACGGGATCTGGTGCGATCGCTAATTAAATTGGTATAGCTTTACATAGTTATTTTAGGACGTTGGGGTGTGGGGCAGTGCCCCACGCAGGGGTTTTACCCCTGCACCCCGTCCTAACCTAAGTGCGTAGCGATATATCACTACAACCATGCTGAGATTCTTTTATCTAGCTGGCAGGGTCTGAGGGCGTTGCCCCCAGACCCTGCCAGCCGATGATGGGATTATTGGCTTGGCGGTTGAGTTGAAACCGTGTCGGCGGTAAAGGTCTGGCTGGCGATCGCACCTGGATCACCCATAATTTGCGGCGCTCCCTGGTTAAAGGAAACTGTAACTGCGCCTGCATTCCCAGCCCGAATGATAACCGCATCTTGCCCTGCCCAGGTTTGTTTGGTACCGGACGCGAGCGTGCCTTCGTACTGCACTTTGCCGTCAACGGTCACTCTCATCCACGAATTTCCCGTCAGGCTGACATCGACCTGAACCGGAGCGATCGGCGAGGGTTGAACGATAATCGGCGAAATCTCAACGGTGGGAGTAGGTGCGGTGGCTGAAGGGGAGGCAGTCGTTTCAGCATCATCTGCATCCCGTTGTAACCCCGATTGAATGGAACTGATCAGGGTGGCAGGCAATCCCGATTTGATCAATGCATAGATGACGCCAATCAGGGCGATCGCCCCAATCCCCAAATAGATTGGATAGAGCATCGGATAGAGCGATCGCGGGCGTGGGTTTGGCGATCGGATAGGCTTCAGCTCTTTGGCTGGAACCGAGACAGGCGGTAACTCCGGGGCTGGCTCTACTTCGGGGCTGGGCGTCGCAATTTGCAGCGGAAACTCTTTGGCTAAGTTCAACCCATCTAAGCCCAACGCTTCAGCATACCGGCGAATAAAGCCTCGCACAAACACCGGCTCTGGCAAAATCGTTTCCTGACCGGCTTCGATCGCTTTCAGCATTCGCATCGGGATGTACGTTTTTGCAGCAATTTCTTCCAACGATTTGGCTTGTTCTTCGCGCACCTGCCGGAGATAGCTACCAATATCTTTCAAAATCGTGATTTGAGATGGATCAAACCTGGTCACGCTGCCCCCTCACCATTCGTTCAACAGGAATCACATACAGGTAAGAATTTTATAGGATGACTTATCCTTTCCCTATAAAAATTCTTGCTGTTGTTAAGAAGTTGCTAAAAAACAAGTAGTGCAAGCCCTAAGGATCGTGGATTAAATAAGATCGAATATTGAATCATTTGCAGGGGCGAACGGCCGTTCGCCCGTACAACAAATCATCGGAGTTATTAAATTCCCATTCCTAAGCATCACAGATTATTTAACCTGAAATTTGGGTTGAGAGAGCGACGGCGGAGCCGTCGCTCTCTCAACCCAAATTTAGTGCAACATGGGGATTGAGGACTGCGCTTCCAAGATAAGGGTCAGCAGGGCAGCGCCCTGCTGACCCGCTAACCCATTTCACTAGATTGAAGGAGTACGCAGATGCCAGTCTGTTGATTGCTCATAGGTATGGGCAACCTCCAGCAATAAATCCTCTCGCAGCACATTGGCAATCATTTGCATCCCAATGGGCAACCCCTGCTCATCAAACCCACACGGCAAACTCAGGGCAGGTAATCCTGCTAAGTTTACCGGAATGGTCATCAAGTCAGACAAGTACATACTCAGGGGATCATCCGTTTTTTCACCCGCTTTAAAGGCTGTGGTCGGGGACGTCGGACAGATCAAAATATCGACCTGGGCAAATGCTTTTTCAAAGTCTTGTTTGATCAGAGTGCGAACCTTTTGAGCTTTCAGATAATAGGCATCGTAATAGCCTGCTGACAGCACATAGGTGCCAATCATGATCCGGCGTTTGACCTCTGCCCCAAACCCATGTGCCCGAGTTTCGGTATACATCGATAGTAAATTTTCGGGATCAGGGGTGCGGAAACCATATTTTACGCCATCGTAGCGTGCCAGGTTAGCGGACGCCTCTGAAGGCGCGATGATGTAATAGGTTGGCAATCCGTAGCGGAACTGGGGACAAGAAATGACCTGCACTTCGGCACCCAAGTCTTGCAGTCGGCTAACACCTTTGGTAACAGCAGCCTCAACCACGGGATCGAGTCCCTGCCCAAAGGTTTCCTTGATCACACCAATGCGCAACCGACCTCTGGGTTTCAGGTCAGGCCGTAAACTGGCAGCATAGTCTGGAATCGCAACATCCAGACTGGTGGAATCTTTAGCGTCATATCCGGCGATCGCCCCTAGCAAAATCGCGACATCTTCCACCGTTCGCCCAAATGGTCCAATCTGATCCAACGACGACGCATAGGCAACTAAGCCAAAACGCGACACCAGACCATAGGTTGGTTTCATCCCCACCACCCCACACAGGGCAGCCGGTTGACGGATCGATCCACCCGTATCAGATCCCAATGCGATCGGCACTTCACCCGACGCTACTGCCGCTGCCGAACCACCCGACGAGCCGCCCGGAACCCGTTCTAAATCCCAGGGGTTTGCTGTTACCTGGTAAGCCGAGTTTTCGGTCGAGCTGCCCATGGCAAACTCATCCAGGTTGGTTTTACCGACAATCACCGCACCCGCGTCTACCAACTTTTGGGTCACGGTTGATTCGTAAGGAGGGATAAAGCGCTCCAGAATTTTTGAACCACAGGTTGTCGGAATTCCCTTCGTACACATATTATCTTTCACTGCAATGGGAATCCCTGCCAACATACCAATGGATTCACCTGCCGCAATCTGGGCATCGACCTGTCGTGCCTGCGCCAGTGCCCGATCGGCAGTGATGTGCAAAAAGCTATGTAATTTGGGTTCTAATGACTGAATCCGGTCTAGTGTTTCTTGAGCAATTTCTACAGCCGACCGTTCTTTCTTAATGAGTTGACGATGCAACTCGCGGATGGATGCCATGCAGCGACCTCATCAGTTTAGCGATTAACAGAATCTATACCTCAGCAACTACATAGTTTATCGACAATCGGCACAATCTGCAGACTGAGAAAGGTCATCGGATTGTCATGCTACGCTGTTAGACACGAAATTCAGCCTGAGCATCGGAGACGGATGACTTATGTTGCTAGAGTTTAAGCGTATTACAGTACCCCCAGGGCAAAAAGTTTTGTTGAACGATGTCAGTTGGCAGGAGTTCGAAACCATTCTGGAAGAGTTGGGCGAACATCGGTCTGCCAGAGTCGCCTATGCCAACGGGACGTTAGAAATTATGACTCCATTGCCTGAACATGAAGTCAGCAGAGTTTTGATTAGCAATTTTGTAGAAGCTTTGCTCGAAGAATTGGATATTGAGTTCTGGTGTTTAGGCTCAACCACCTTCAAAAATCAACTCATGCAGCAGGGGATTGAACCCGACAATTGTTTCTATATCCAACATGAGGCAGCGGTACGGGGTAAGGATCGGTTGGATTTGACCATCGATCCCCCTCCCGATTTGGCAATCGAAGTGGATGTGACCTCTCGCACCCATACCGACATTTATCAAGATTTGGGAGTGCCCGAGTTGTGGCGATTTGAGCGAGGTCAGCTACACATCAATTGCCTCCAAGCAGGGCAGTACGAGGTCGTCGAATCCAGTCCCAATTTCCCTGGTTTGCCGTTGCAACATGCTATTCCCGAGTACTTGCAACAGACTAAGATATGGGGACGAAATAAGACGATGCGTGCCTTCCGGCAATGGGTCAGGGACGAGGCAAGATTGAGGTAGGGTGTGGGTAAAAAATTAAAGCCGCGCTTTGTGGTGCTGCAAATTTTGCCAGGGCTGAGGCAGTTGCTGTCCTACCAGCGTGCCTGGTTTCGGGGCGATATGTTGGCAGGGTTGACGGTTGCTGCCTATTTGATTCCGCAATGCATGGCGTATGGTGAATTGGCGGGACTAGAGCCTGTGGCAGGGTTATGGGCAATTTTGCCACCCCTGTTGATTTATGCCCTGGTGGGGTCTTCGCCACAACTGTCGATTGGTCCAGAATCGACCACAGCGGTGATGACGGCTGTAGCGATCGCCCCTTTAGTGTCTACTAATTCCAACGAATATGCAGGGTTAGCCGCTCTACTCTCGTTTATCGTCGGCATTATCTGCATTATTGGCTATCTGACCCGGTTAGGATTTCTTGCTAATCTGCTGTCCAAGCCGATCTTGATTGGCTATATGGCAGGGGTTGCCGTGATTATGATAACGGGGCAACTGAGTAAAATCAGCGGTATTGAGCTGGAAGCCAACGGCGTCTTTAGCAAAATCATTGAATTTGTCAGTCGGCTCGACCAGGCTCACCTACCGACTTTAATATTGTCCATTTTAGTGCTTACCTTTTTATTTACGATTCAGCGATGGTTTCCTCAATCACCCGGTCCTCTCCTGGTGGTGCTGTTAGCCACCGCTGCCGTGATGCTCTTGCAGTTGGAGGCACAGGGCATTGCTGTGGTGGGCACCATTCCGGCGGGCTTACCGCACTTTGTTTTTCCCAACGTCTCTGTAGCCGAATTGCCCAGTCTGATTGCGTCTGCGTTTGGCATTGCCTTGGTCGGCTATTCCGACAATGTGTTGACGGCACGGGCATTTGCCAGTCGCAACCACTACAAAATCGATGTCAATCAAGAGCTACTGGCGCTGGGTGCGGCAAACGTAGGAAATGGCTTAATGCAGGGGTTTCCCATTAGCAGTAGCGGCAGTCGAGCCGTGATTGGCGATGCCCTGGGTAGCAAAAGTCAGCTTTTTTCGCTGGTGGCGTTCGGTGTTGTCGTTGGCGTTTTATTATTTTTGCGTCCTCTTCTGGCAGCATTTCCCAGTGCTGCTCTAGGAGCGATCGTCATCTATGCCGCCACGAAACTGATTGACGTTCCAGAATTTTTGAGATTGCGCCAATTTCGCAACAGTGAATTTTTCCTGGCTATTATTACCACGTTGGGCGTTTTGTTCACCGATATTTTGGTTGGCGTAGCGGTGGCAGTGGGCTTATCGGTCATCGATGTGTTTACTAGAATTTCCCGACCCCACGATGCGGTTATGGGGGAAGTGCCCGGTTTGCCCGGTTTGCATGACATTGCAGATTGGGATGGTGCCACGACAATTCCGGGGTTAGTGCTCTATCGCTATGATGCGCCCCTTTGTTTTGCCAATGTGGAAAATTTCAAACAACGAGCGTTTGCTGCCATTGATGCAGAAACAACTCCAGTAGAGTGGTTTGTTTTAAATACGGAGGCGATCGTAGAAGTTGATATTACCGCGATTGATATGTTGGAAGAGGTGTATGACGAATTAGCGGCGAGAGGAATTACGTTTGCTCTGACGCGGGTAAAGCAAGACCTTTACACGCAACTAAAGCGATCGGGACTCTTGCAAAAAATTACTTCAGACCATATTTATTTCACCCTCCATACGGCGATCGCAGATTTTGAAACTCGCCATCAATCACAAGAATCATAGAGATATGTAGCGCTGTGCAAGTTTTTTGGGGGAGAGCTGCGCTCCGCGCAGCTCTCCCCCAAAAAACGTCATCTATCTAAGCGCGAAGCGTTATAGGGATGACTTGAGAATTAAATCGATCAATGTTTGAATGAATTGTTCGTTTGAATGGTGGTTTAATTGCTTTCCATGCAAGACTTCCTGACTAAAAATGTAGGAGGTCAATGCACCCCAAAAAATTTGAGCCGTTATCGTCGGATCGACCAACTTTAATTCTGGATGAGCGTGAAGATAACGCCCCAATACCTCATCCCCCTTATTCACAACTTCCCGCAAATAAAGCTGCGCCAATTCTGGGAAACGCCCCGATTCAGCAAACAGTAGCCGAATAAACGCAATATATTCAGGATCATTCATGCGATCGAGCAAAATACTGGCAAGACGATATAACACTTGCTCCGGGGGGTCTGTTGGCAACAATTCACAGCCAAACTCAACCTGAAAGTGGCGTAAAACCAACCGTTCAAATAACGCGACAAACAACCCTTCTTTGCCGTGAAAGTGATGATAAATAGTATGTTTAGAAACTTTTGCGATCGCCGCCACGCGATCCATACTGGTTCCGGCATATCCATATTGCAGAAATACTTGCATGGCACCCACCAAAATTTGTTCGGGCTTACCACGGGTTCCAGCACTATCAGTTATCGATGGAGCACTCACCATCTCTGGATCATCTTGATCGTGAATCATGAATCAAGCTTATAGGTGGAAAGAGTTGCGAGGAAAGGAATCATTCATCCCATCAGGTGAAGTCGTCATCATACAACAGCACGAGGCTGAGACGATGAGAGAATTTATAGGATGGATGGTTAGAAACGCCGATGTAGATTGAGCAAGGACATCGAGTCCTCTGCGCACTAAAATTATCAGACCCTGGCAAATCACCGAATTGGTGATTATAAAAGATACAGGTAGAATTCTTGATTAAAGATTCAGACATCCATTTTTTCATGGCTTAGGATCATGGATTTAATAAGTAATTCTTGGGTAAGGGCGCACCGCAGTGCGCCCCTACAGAGCACTTGACTCATAGAAATTATTTAATCCGCGATCCTTAGGATCATAGATGCATTAACTTGTAATTTGGTTTGAAAAAGTGATGGCTCCGTTGCCACGCTCAAAACGAATTGCGATTTATTCAATCCACGATCTTTGAAAACCTATCGCAAAAGTGACGAGGAGAATTGATTTTTTTACTCAAGGAGTATAAAAATCAATTCTCCAATTAGGGCTCCAGATGAATAGCGATCGCCATAATTTGTAAATATATGTGTAGACAGGACTCTTGGCAGCGTGTAAGGTAATTGTAGTGCACTGTACGGTGTAGTTTGATTAGTTGCACCTTTTCGACAAAAATCAAGCCCTCAGATGGGGTGAGTTTATGGATGTTGGCAGGGCTTCAAGCTTGTTTAAAGGACGAAATCTGTGGTTGTGGCTCATCGTGTTGGCATTGTTGGGAACGAGTGCCATGCTGGTTCGGACGTTGTTTTTGGCTCCGGCAGTGACTCAAACCCAGGACGTTGCACCTGTGCCCGAGCAAGTGACCGTGGCAGCATTGGGCAGATTAGAACCTGCCGGAGAAGTTGTTAAAGTCGGTGGTCCCGTGGGCGATCGCATCTCCCGTCTAGACATAGACGAAGGTGACTACGTTGTCAAAGGCGATGTCCTGGCGTATCTCGAAAGTTATGAAGAACGTTTGGCAGAGCGAAATTACGCTGCAAGTCAACTCGATGAAGCCAGGAAACGAATGCGGGCAGAAACCCAGTTGGGAGAAGCTCAAATTCAAGAAGCCCAAACTCGGCTCCAGCAAATTGACCAGCCACAAGAATTAGAAGTCCAGGCGCAGCAAGCCACGATTCGTCAGCTAGAAGCTGAGTTGTCGTTAGCACAGACTGATCTGGCACGATTTGAAACCTTGCAACAAGAGGGTGCGATCGCGCAGCAGAACTTAGACCAACAGCGATCGGAAACTCGACAGATTGAAGAAAGACTCAACAATGCCAGAGTCACGCTGGCACGCTTAGAATCTGCCCGCAATAGCGATATGAGCAATGCCCAGGCGCAGGTGCAATCCCAACGGGCAAATTTGACGCGATCGCAAGCCCAAATCGACGTTGAATCAGCCGATCGCAACTTGCGGCTGGCAGAAGCACGACTCGATCGCACGATCATTCGGGCACCCAGCGACGGTGAAATCCTTCGGGTTATTGCCCAACAAGGGGAAGCGATCGCTGAACAGGGCATTTTGGAAATGGGCGACACCCGACAGATGTATGTTGTTGCCGAAGTCTACGAAACCGACGTGAGCAGAGTCCAAGTTGGTCAGACCGCCAGCATTACCAGCCGGAACGGTGCATTTAATCAAATTCTTAGCGGCACAGTCGAACGTGTGGGCAGCCAAATCTTCAAAAATAATGTTCTCGACGACGACCCCGCCGCCAACGCCGACGCTCGCGTCGTCGAAGTCCGCATTCGCCTCAACCAAAGCGAAGTCGTCTCTAAATTAACCAACCTGCAAGTCGATGTAAAAATTGACGTGCAGGAATAAACGATTAGGGATTAGAAGTTCAGGATCAGGACCATTCCCCGTTTCAATCTAAACGCTCCACCCCTCTATCCCTCCACCCCTTCATCCCCCCACCCCTTCATCCCTCCACCCCTCCACTCTCCCTCCTCCCCCAATGCGTACCCCCCTGGCATGGCTGAACTTACTGAATGAGAAAAACCGTCTATTTGTAGCGGTCGCAGGGGTATCGTTTGCCGTCATGCTGATTTTTATGAATCTGGGATTCCTGGGCGCTCTGGCAAAAACAGCAAGTCAGGTTTACAGCCAGATGAATGCAGATATTTTTTTAATGTCACCGCAATCGTTAGAAATTAGCACAACCAAAGCGTTCCCCCGCGATCGCCTGTATCAGGTTGCAGGCATTGATGGGGTAAAACAGGTGATGCCGCTCTATGTTGCCTATGGACAATGGCGCAATCCCAAAACTCGTCTCAGCCGTGCCATGTTTGTGTATGGGGTTAATCCCAATGAGACCGTTTTTACACTGCCAGAGTTACAGACGCCTGAAAATCAAGCAGCTCTGCGCACTCCCGATACAGTCTTGTTTGATGTTTTCTCCAATCCCATGTTTGGACCTCAAGACATCGGCACCATTACCGAGTTAGATCGGCGACGAGTGAAGATTGGCGGGCAATATGCCTTAGGGGGTGGCTTTGCTGCTGATGGCACATTGATTGTAAGCGACCAAAATTTTCTGCGGCTGTTTGCACCGCGCACGCTAGAGCGGATTGATTTGGGATTGATTCGCTTAGAATCGGGAGCCGATCGAGATGCGATCGCGTCTCTGATTCGTACCAAACTGCCTGCTGATACCTTAGTGCTGACCCAAACCGAGATCATCGACCGGGAAAAGAATTATTGGATTGCCACCACGTCCATTGGCTTTATCTTTACCCTGGGAGTGATTGTTTCGTTCATTGTCGGCACGGTGATTGTTTATCAAATTCTCTATACAGACATTCGTGATCACTTGCCCGAATATGCCACCCTCAAAGCCATGGGCTACCGCAACCGCTACTTGTTTAAGATCGTTTTGCAAGAAGGCATCATTTTGGCATTAATGGGGTTTGTTCCAGGCTATTTGTTTTCCTGGGGGTTATATCAGATCACCTTCCATGCCACCAATGGTGGCTTACCTGTTGTCATGGATCCCCTGCGAACTCTCTTTGTTTTGTTTCTCACGATTGTGATGTGTTCACTGTCGGCTTTGATTTCGGTGCGCAAAGTTATCACCACCGATCCGGCGGAGGTATTTTCATGACGGCACGACTTCAAAACCTGTTGCGTCGCACACCCCTGGCGTGGCTCAATCTCACCCACGATCGCCGCAAATTGCTCACATCCATCGGCGGTGTTGCCTTTGCCGTCTTGCTAATCTTTCTGTTTAGTGGGTTCAAAAACGCCCTATACGATAGCCAGGTACAACTCCTCAAACTGCTGAATGCCGATATTGTGCTTACCAGTACATTGAAGTACACCATGTTTGTGCCAGAGCAGTTTGCCCGCAGACGACTCTACCAGGCACAAGCGTTTGAAGGGGTTGAAGCCGCTTACCCGCTCTATATCAACAATGCCAATTGGAAAAATCCTGAGAATAAAAAGATCCGCCCGGTACGGGTGTTAGCCTTCAATCCTACCGACCCCGTGATTGATCTACCCGACCTGGTGTTGCAATCGGAATTAACTTCCCTATCGGAAGCTCTGGAGATGCCTAACGCAGTCCTGGTTGATCTGAAGTCACGCTCAGAGTTGGGGTCTATTACAACGGGGGTAAAAACAGAATTGTCAGAACGGCAGGTGCAAGTCGTCGGCAATTACCAACTGGGGACTGACTTTGCCGCAGGCAATGGCAATTTAGTCATGAGTGACCAAAACTTTTTACGCTACTTTGCCCAACTGGATCCTGAAGAAGATAGCCGCACACTAGGAACCGTTGATATTGGGCTGATTCAACTTGCTCCCAATGCTGATGCCGATCTATTAGTCAAACTTTTAGATGCCAGTTTGCCCAATGATGTGCAAGTGATTACAAAGGATGGGTTTGTCGAGCAAGAATTAGAATATTGGCGAAAAAACACAAATATTGGGTTTGTGTTTAACTTACTGACCACCATGGCATTTGTCGTCGGCATTATTTTGGTCTATCAAATTCTCTATACCGACGTAGCCGACCACTGGGCAGAATATGCCACACTCAAAGCCATGGGGTATCACAATGGCTTCTTGCTGGGAGTGGTGTTACAAGAATCAATGTTGTTATCGGTGCTGGGGTTTATTCCTGGATTTTTGATTAGCGTCATTCTCTATCATCAAGCTACCGAGGCAACGGGTTTACTGATGCAAATGACGGTGGATCGGGCACTTTTTACATACGTGATGACGTTTGTTATGTGTTTGATTTCAGGCGCGATCGCCGTTCGTAAAGTACAGGCAACCGACCCGGCGGAGGTATTTGGCTAATGGATACCACCGAATGGAATCCAGCGATGAATCAAAACGTTGCCTCTAAAGCAGGGGCGATCGCGATGGGTCGAGAGCTAGCAGTCAAAGTCCGCAACCTCAATTACTACTTTGGTAAAGGCGATTTACGCAAGCAAGCGTTGTTTGATATCGATATCGACTTTCCCAAAGGGCAAATCGTCATCATCACAGGTCCTTCCGGTTCCGGCAAAACCACCTTTCTCAGTCTCCTGGGTGCCCTGCGCACCCCTCAGGAAGGTAGTCTTAATGTTATGGGACGTGAACTGGTGGGGATGTCTAATGCCGAGTTAGTTAGCGTGCGCCGTGGCATTGGCTTCATTTTCCAGGCACATAACTTATTTGAATCTCTTACCGCTGCCCAAAATGTAGAGATGGCAGTTGAGTTGCTGGGTGGGTTTCAATCCAAACGCGAACAAGCCGTGGCGATTCTGGAAGAGGTGGGATTGGGCAATCGGGTAGATTACAAACCCAACTCGCTATCGGGTGGACAAAAACAACGAGTGGCGATCGCCCGTGCCCTGGTCAACAAACCTCAGCTAATTTTGGCAGACGAACCTACCGCTGCCCTCGACAAAAAATCGGGACGAGAGGTCGTCACACTGATGCAACGGCTTGCCAAACAAGAAAATTGCACAATCCTGATGGTGACGCACGACAACCGCATCCTCGACGTTGCCGATCGCATTATTAATTTAATCGACGGTCATTTAGAATCAGACGATAACCTGGATACCTTTGTCGCCAGCCACGACCCCAAAAGCCTCGATCGCCGTATGTTTATGATGTAAATTTTTTTGAATTTTTCCAAAAAACCCCGACATGGTTAGAACCAGGTTAATATGTTAGTGTCTCTAGTAAGAATTATTTTCGGCTTGTAATTCGTTTCACAAACGTTTCTCCGAATCTGACTCTTTGTATAACCTGATTCTGGAGGAATGCCATGTCAATTTACGTCGGTAACTTGTCTTACGAAGTGACACAGGACGATCTCACTAGAGTTTTTGCAGAATACGGTACCGTAAATCGCGTCCAACTTCCGACAGACAGAGAAACCGGGCGTTTGCGTGGTTTTGCCTTCGTTGATATGGGTACAGAAGCAGAAGAAACTGCTGCAATTGAAGCGCTTGACGGTGCTGAATGGATGGGGCGTGATTTAAAAGTCAATAAAGCCAAGCCTCGTGAAAATCGGGGAGATTTTTCTCAAGGAAATAGAGGACGAGGCGGATCGTCTCGTCGTTATTAAGTTTTTGGATTTGACCACGTTGATTTTGCATCTTTTAGAGATAGACGAAGAACCTAATAACTTGTTTTCTTGGGTTGCGTTTCTCACTTGATGGGCAAAGGTTTGAAGCAAGCAGCATCTTTCAAGCCTTCACAGACACCTCAAAACTACTAATCGTGAGGAGAACGGATGACCCAAATTATTCTGGGCGAAAATGAAGGAATTGAGTCAGCGCTACGTCGGTTTAAGCGGAAAGTATCGAGAGCCGGTATTTTCCCAGATATGAGGAAGAACCGCCATTTTGAAACGCCAATTGAAAAGCGTAAACGTAAAGCCATTTCTAGACATAAGCAGCGGAGAAAGCGCCTTCGTTATGACAAGTAAGGTGCATTTGCTTGTAGGAGCAGAACTAAAAATGGTGCAGGCAAATGGATATGGAAAGGCTTGGAAAGATAAAGCTACTTAGCCTTGATGACATTCATCTCTCTGCATCCCCCTGTGTTGCTAATTTTCAGAAATAACCACAGATAAAGATGGTTTGAGTGAAGTGTTTGTTCGACAATCATTTCACTAGTTTAAGTTTTTCGTAACTAACAGAATTGGTATCAAAATTCCCATGAACGTTAAAGAACTCTTGAGCCGCTACGTCGCAGGTCAACGGGATTTTAGAAATCTTAACTTGATTGCAGCAAATTTGAGAAATCTAAATTTGAGTGGCGCTAATTTGAGTGGCGCTAATCTGACGAAGGCAAACTTGATGAGAACCAATTTGAGTCATGCAAACCTTACAGATGCAATCTTGACAGGGGCAAATTTAACCGAGACGAACTTGACGGGAGCAAACTTGATGAATGTCAATTTGACAGATGTCAATTTGCACGATGCCAAGGTCAGTCATGCTCATCATCGTGGAACTATTCGATGAATCCAGAATCGATCCGTCTTGTCACACAGCTCAGGCATGAGTTTTACAGCCTTTTTGCCGCTGCGATGAAAGTTCCAGTCGATGTGACGAAGGGTAATTCTTCGTCCAACATCGCCAGAGCTTCTTGGGCAGATGCTAGACAACAATTGAATTACATTTGTGTCTATGCGCATATGGCACCTGACGAATTTGTGCCTGATCGTCCGTTGATTCTTCGCTTATCTGTGAATAAAGGAGGTGTTTTTACGACACCTGCCAGAATGAGTCGAAGTTCTCAAGGGATGAATCGCAGGTGGCATTTTGAACTGACGCTGATGCCCGATGAAGTTTTAGATTTTCTTCCATGGGTGGTCAAGTTGGTTCAGTCTTACGAAAAAGGCTCGGTTGCCGTATTGTCAGACCCACCTCATCCGCTGAATTTTGCAGACTCTGATGTGGGTTCATTTCATAATGCCTATACTCAACGAGCCAGTAATCGGCTTTCTAAGCAATTGTTGCCGTTGTAAAAGTAACGCTTTAGGATCACAAATTAATTAAAACTCGGACGTTTATTTTTGGAAGCGCGGCTCCGCCGCGCTTCCAAAAATAAATCTTCGGGTTTATTCAATCCACGATCCTTAGTTTAGAGTCAAGCCCCAATACAATTGAGAGATGATGTGAAAGGTGTGGCATTGCCACACCTTTCACATCTTTTTTTGTGTCATTGCTATAGCGCTACACACTTAGTCTAGGGCGGAGTGCAGGGGTAGAATCCCTGCGTGGGGCAGTGCCACACCCCCAATGTCCCAACGTGAATTCGTAACGCTATGGTTGAGAGAGCGACGGCGGAGCCGTCGCTCTCTCAACCATAACTGGGTTTTTACATCCATAATCCTTAACGAAAAGAAACAAGACGTTGCTTTATGAAACGGTTTAAGGTGGGGCACACTAGGAGCAGCACCCTTTCCCCCACCCCATGATGAAGCTTGCGATCGCAATCTTGACCCTGTGGCTCCTTGTATTTGGCATTGTCATGATAATGCGATGGTTGTTCAGGAAATTGGGTTGGGCGTCTGGTCAGGCTCGGCGAGCCAAACCTATGAATTCATCGCCATCGGACTGGACAAAAGCGACGGTAGGGAACGTCCGCCGGTCCACTCGGCAAAAATTAATGGCGTTGCTCAATGGCGATCGCAAAACCGCAGAGCGATTGCTCCAAAATGCTCGGTTTCGTTACCCCGGTCAAACAGAAAATTGGTATTGGGAAAAAGTAATTTACGATTTGAAGCGCGATCGCAGAGCCTAAATCGTCGTAGCCTGAATCAAAGCATTGCATAATAGCGGCATGAATTTGCACATGAAACCTCTGATTTCACGTGCAAATTCATCTCTAAATATCAGCAACGCCCAATATAGTGGTGTGCAAGTTCGTTAAGTACAGAAACGGTGTTGTGGGGCGCGGAGCGCCCCACAACACCGTACTGAATCAACCTGCACAGCGCTATAAAATGAACAACACGAGGGTTTACTCATTCACCCCGGTTGGCTCATGAATCACCGATTTTTACGACTAAAACAAGCGACGGTTTTGCTGGCTGAAGCCTATGTTTTGATCGGGAGTGTATGGCTGGTAGGGCAGGTTTTACAGGTGCAACGAGTTCAAGACAATACCTTGCTCCTGAGGGATCATCCGAGTTTTATAGTCAGTTATGCCATTACAACCGTGGTTTTGGTCTGCGGATTCATCGGGCGCGACCTTGCCCAACGACGCATTCAGCGCCAATATCCCAGTCCTTCTCACGATAGCGATGCCAAGTTGCGCGCCCTGATCCGAGATGTGGGGTGTGGCATTTTGTTGCAAAGTGCGGATGCTGAAATCTTAATGAGCAACCAGATGGCGTTGGATCTGTTGGGCATTGATGAAGACCAACTTTTGGGTAAAACATCCTACGACACAACCTGGGATGTGATTGATGCCTCCGGTTTACCCCTGGCCGGAGTAGATCATCCTGTTCCTAGAGCGATCGCCACTTGTCAAGCAGTGCGCAATGTTGTGATGGGTGTGCGGCAACCCCACCGGCAAGATCGGATCTGGTTATTGGTCAGTGCCGTGCCTCAGCTCAATGGGGATGGCACAATTGACTACATCATTGTCAGCTTCAGTGACATTACAGCGCAAAGACAGGCAGAAATGGCATTACGCGATGAACGCGATCTGCTAGAAGGCATCATGAAAACCAGTGTGGCTGCGATCGTATTGCTCAATCCACAAGGGGAAATCTTATTTGCCAATGATAGTGCCGAACATGTGTTGGGGTTAAAAAAGGATGAAATAACTCACCGCACCTACAACACCCCCGACTGGCAAGCGATGGCACCGGATGGTAGCCCCTGGACAGACGAACAACAGCCCTTTCGGCGCGTGATGGCTACAGGTGAACCCGTCTTTGATGTTCAACATTTAATTACCTGGGCGAACGGTACGTACAAATTTTTGTCGATCAATGGCGCACCTATCAAAAATCTTACGGGAGATATTACCAGTCTGGTGTTCTCCGTCAATGATATTAGCGATCGCAAACAAGCAGAGTCAGCACTACAAGAAAGTGAACAGTTTTTACGTAGTATTTACGAAAGTATTGAAACTTCTATTTTCGTCGTGGATGTCGCAGATGATGGCGTCTTTCGTTACGTTAGTCTAAACCCTGTGCATGAACAATTGACTGGCTTTTCACTGCAAGATGTGTATTATAAAACACCGGATGATTTGCTTTCGCCCGCAGCCGCAGCTGCTGTGAAACAGCATTATCAAGCGTGCATTGATGCAGGCGAACGAATTACCTATGAAGAAGGACTTTTGCTGAAAGGGCAACAAACGTTTTGGTTGACAACGTTAACTCCCCTGCGCGACAGTACGTCACGCATTTATCGTCTAGTCGGCAGTAGCCTTGATATTACCGATCGCAAACAGGCAGAAGAAGCGGTCAAACAGCGAGAGCAATATTTCCGCACGCTTACCGAAAATTCGTCTGATATTGTGGTTTTGTTAGATGCTCAGGGTACTTTTTTGTATGCCAGTCCTTCTTCAGAACGCGTTCTGGGCTACGTTTCGGCTGATGTTGTGGGCAAAAATGCCATTGACTTTGTGCCCCCCGAAGATATTCCCCTCATCATGCAGGTGTTAGTCAATGCCGTGCAAAACCCACGAGTCAGTCAACCGCTGGTGGAATATCGGGTACGCACCCGCACCGGCGACTTACGAACGTTTGAAGCTGTTACCACCAGTTTGTTAGAGGATCCAGTGGTGCAGGGGGTCGTTGTCAACTGTCGCGATGTCAGCGATCGCAGAGCGGCTCAAGATGCCTTACGCAAAAGTGAAGAGAGATTTCGATCGCTCAGTACATGTTCTCCTATTGGCATTTATACCGTTGATCAGGATGGCTATGGCACCTGGAGCAACCCTCGCTTGCAAGAGTTAGCAGGCTTTTCGTTAGAAGAGTCTTTAGGCAATGGCTGGCAACACTTCATCCATCCGACCGACCTCGAACGGCTTCATTATTTGTGGCAAGCACAATACCAAAATGGAGAGTCTTTTGATGGCGAATATCGATTTCAACACCCAGATGGCAGGATTAAATGGGTGCATGAAATCTCTGCCCCAATGTATGACGATGCGGGCAATCTGATTGGGCATGTCGGGGCGATCGAAGATATCACAGCTCGTAAGCAAGCTGAAACAGCCGTTCAGCAACTGAATGCTCGGTTAGAGCAACAAAATCAAGCCCTGGAAGCGATGGTGACCCAACGCACTGCCGAATTGCTCACCTTCATCAACGCCTTGCCCGATTCTATTTTTGTGGTGGATCAGGAGATGCGGGTTGTGTTTAGCAATGATGCGAATGCCCAGTTGAATTTTGGTCTAGAGAATGGGCGTGCTGTCCAGGGAAAAACACTATTTGAACTATTTCCGCCAGAACGTGCCGATTACTTGATCGCCCAAAATCAACATGTGTTTGAGTCTGGGGAAACCCTTCATATTCAGCAATCCTATTCTCAAATCAATCGGGAGATTTATGCTGATACTTACAAAATTCCGCTCAAACGCCCGAACGGAGACGTCTACGCCTTGATTGGTAGTTCTCGGGATATTACAGAACTGGTTGAAGCAAGGCAAGCCTTAACAGAACGAGCGGCGCAATTAGAAGCCCTCAATCGAGAACTTGATTCTTTCTCCTATTCGGTATCCCATGATTTGCGTGCCCCATTGCGCCACATTGGCGGCTTTGTCAATGCGCTCCGAAAAGAGCTAGAGCAGTTACAGGTGATTTCATCAGCCGCTACAGCCCAGACTCCTCTCAATCCGCAGGTGGTTCGCTATTTAAACATTGTGGAAGAGAGTAGTCTCAAGATGGGGCAACTGATTGATGGCTTGTTGACGCTATCGCGGATGGGACGACGGCAAATGGACATTCGTCCGGTCAATTTGCGCCAGTTGGTAGATACGGCGATCGCCCTGGTTACAGATACAAACAACTCAACCGCGATCGAGTTTACCATTGGCGATTTGCCGACGGTCTATGGGGATGCGGCACTGCTTCAGCAAGTTTTTAGTAACTTGGTTGAAAATGCGGTTAAATTTAGTCGCGATCGCCATCCGATTCAAATTGAAATTGGCACGCTAGACCCCGACACACTATTTATTCGTGATAATGGTGTCGGTTTTCAGATGGACTATGCCGATCAAGTTTTTGGGGCATTTCAACGGCTGCACTCAGCGAGAGAGTTTGAAGGTAATGGGATTGGGTTGGCGATTGTCCAACGAATTATCCATCGGCACCAGGGCAAGATTTGGGCAGAAAGTCAGCCCCAGCAAGGGGCAACCTTTTATATTCAGCTGCCTCACCCGACTTAAAGGATCGACGGAGTCATACTGCTCCAAAACGAGTATGAGTATTGAGAGAGCCTCGCTCCGCGAGGCTCTCTCAATACTTGGTAGATCACGCTATTGGCAATTGCAATATTAATCGTCGGGTTCAAACACAAACACAAGTTGAATGTGCCAGGTTTTACCATCGCGAATGATTTGAATCTGACGGATAAATTCGCGAAAATAAAATCGTCGTTCTGATTCCGATAAATCAAACCAAAACTGTGGAATAGAAACGGTTTGGGCGATCGCTTGCAAACTTACGGGCGGTAGCTGTGCCAATCGGGTTTGCAAAGCAGCAATGTCAGTTCGTACTTTATAAGCCCGCAATTCAGCCGTTTCGGTATCCAATACCCCACTGGTGATCAAGGCTGGCAATTGTTCCAATACTGCTTGTTTGGCAGCAATTTGGGCAGACAACCCTTGCTTGAAAACATCCATATCGGGCATCTGCACGCCTGCCACGGCACGGGGCAAGTCTTGGCAAATTCGCTCAATTGTTTGCTCTAACACCTGGGCATAGGGAATGGCGCGGCATTTGGGCTGAGTCGGGGTTCGATTTGGGCAGGCGATCGGACGCAGATACAGATATTCCTGGTCGCGGCGGGGAGCAGTTACGCGGCTCACCGTCATGGTGGACTGGCACGTACCGCACACTGCCAACCCTGCCAGGGAACGGGGGGCACTGGCAGACCGGGGAGCCAGTTGACGGTTGCGGCGCAACAATCGATCTACCTGGGCAGCTTCTTGCCGTGAAATAATCGGTGGATGAGTCGCAGATACGACTTCACCCGTCTGATACACCAGATCACCCCGATACACAGGGCTGGTTAGCCAACGCTTGCCGGTAGAAGCAGAAATTTTTTTGTTGTACTTCTTTTGTAGATAACGCACACTGCCCCGCAAAGAGCCATAGAGAATGAAATGCTCAATAAAATCTTTGACGACAGGGGCAGTGGTGCGATCGACGACGTAGCGATCTTTGCCCCGGCGATAGCCATAGGGTGCTTTACCGGGCGGTGGACTGGCTTTGATGCGGTTGCGGGCGTGTCCCTGCTGAATGCGGCGGCGGCGTTGGTTATCGTGCAGGGTCTTTACCAGCCGCAGTACATCAGAACGTTGCCCAGGGGAATTGTCAGGGGCGATCGCATCTTCCAGGGTGACCAGATGAATGCCTAACGATTCTAATTCAACCAGGCGATCGCTGACGTCTTGCAACGAATCACCCAAATCGTCTAAGCGCTTGATCACTAGAGACTGAGGTGGATTTTCACGACAATCTTGCAACAATTGGTCAAGTTGGTGCCGTTCTCCAAAATCTTGATAAATTTGCTCTACATCCTCGCCCCAGTGAAACGAATCCGAAACGGAATCGAGCAATGGATCGCGGTAGGAATAAGCAATGGTTCTCATAAGATCTGATGAGCGCGCTTGGATAGATGATGGGTGTTATGTGAGACCCGCGCTCTGTGCGGCGTTCACACAACACCATGTACTTTACGCAGTTGAGACGTGCTATATTCCTCCAGTCAGGTTAAATCAGGTGGGTGAAGTAGACGGCAAACTCTTCGAGTTACAGTTCTTTTAGCATGACTCCGATGCTTTCGTGCCAACGCTTTGCTTCTATATCTACCGTTATCCCCACGCTAGATTTTCAACGAGATTTAGATATGCCTCAGATTTGTCAAAGACCGCTCAAACCGAACCCGTTCATTGCCTATCGCCATTCACGCACAGGCGAATGGATGGTCATTAAGCCTGATAAGCCTGAATTTCTGCCCCGTGACAATCGGCTAACCCCTTACCCCAAATCTCAGTAGCGATTCGAGATCCTCTGAATGCCGCTGATACCAATTAAATATGAAGCCGCAACTTTTTAAGAGGGGGTGTGGGGGTTTTACCCCCACGAAGGGGGCAACACCCCCTTCACCCCCCCTTTTCAATTCGGCGCATTTTCATATAGAAACGGTATTAGGAAGGGAATCAAATAACGTCGATGATTTGTTGTACGGGCGAACGGCCGTTTGCCCCTTCAAACGATTCAATAGTCAATCTTATTGAATCTAAGACCCTTAGGCGATGTTTGAAAAGTGATCGGTTGTAATTTTCGACACCAGCTGATCCCCCCTAACCCCCCTTAAAAAGGGGGGAACTGGTTCTAAAGTCCCCCTTTTTAAGGGGGATTTAGGGGGATCTGAAATAGGTTGCTACCAACAGTAGGACTTTTAAAACACCCTCTTAGAATCGATCGGATTCGGGTGGTGGTGCTCCGGCTCCTGAACGGTCGAGGAAGAGGTTTTGAGCCGCATCATTTTGGTAGACACAATCCACCTTGACCGTAGCGCTGCTGTCTTGAATATCGCCGGTATAACCGAAGGTATTAAGGCGACGACGGCACTGGTTGACCTGATCTTGATTGACTCGCTTACTCTGCTCCAAAATCGACCAGTTTGTACTGCGTAAGACGCATCCCGGTTGCATGGTTGGCTGAGACATATAGACGTTAAAGGGGTTCAACGTCAAAAAGGCTCTCATATCCATTGCCACCGCACTGGCACCATATTGGGCACAGATTTCTGGGTTGGGGGCGCTGCGGTCGATCACTTCGCGCGAAGCGACGTTGGTGGGGCTAAAGGTGGCAGTAGAGCTAAAAGTAATCCCAATAAAAATCCCCACCATAAACACGGCTGCCAGAATTGCCAGGTTTACGCTGGATAGCATGGAAAATTTTGGGGATGGTGACCGTTCGGACATTCTATCGACTCCCATATCTACTCTTCTATCTGGCGATCGCAGTGGAGGACGGGAGGATGCTTTGGGTCTACGTCTCATAGTCAGTCGTTATAAATCAAGCAATTGTGAAATTTGGTGTGATTTTGCAACAACACCCTGCCTACAGTGTAAGGCGAGCTTGTCAAGAACAACTATGCTTCGGGTTGCCAGAAGTGCCAAAATGAAGAGTGAACTTTTATGAATTGTAACCAAACCCGTGACTTCTCAGCCCTCTTTGCAACTTGGTCAAACCTTCAAGCGATCGCTTGTTGGCAGTATTCTCACCGATAGTCTGACTGTCTTTTGGGGAGACTGGCTAGACTTGCGCGTTCGTCTTCCTCAAGTTGCAGCATCGGGTCTCGTTTCTCCACTGATCTACATTCTGGCATTTGGGCTGGGTTTAGGGAGCGCATTGGATGCCGTGGCTAAACCGACCGCCGGAGAAAATTACTTGCAGTTTATCCTGCCGGGGATGGTTGCCCTGTCGTCGATGACGATTAGTTTCGGCGGCACCACCTTTTCGATTTGTGGCGAACGGCTGTATTCCAAAACCTTCGAAGAAATCTTGCTGTTGCCCGTGCATCCGATGGCATTGTTCCTTGGCAAGATGATGGCGGGGGTGGTGCGGGGGTTGATGACCTCTGCCTCTGTGATTGTGATCGCCCTGATCGCGACGCGACAGGTAGGATTTCTCAATCCGTTATTCCTGGTGTTATTGCTGCTGAACTGTGCCGTTTTCTCCGGGCTGGGTGTGATTGTTGGCTTAAATGTCAAATCGCTCGAAGGCGTCGGGCTGCTGAATAACTTCTTGATCGTGCCGATGTCCTTCCTGGGTGCCACCTTTTTCGACCCCACAACGCTACCAATTGTGTTAAAAGTAGTGGTCTATCTCTTGCCATTAACCTACACCAGCACCGGACTGCGTGCCGCTGCCTACCTGCCCCTCTCCCAATTTCCCTGGTATAGCATCCCCATTCTCCTGGCGATCGCCCTGATCCTGTGTGGCATCGGTGCTTACCAATTTGCTCATCAACAAGATTAAGACGGGATGGTAGAGACGCGAGCAATCGCGTCTCTACCGTGATCCCCAACCCTTATCCCTGACCTCTAACACTTGCAAATCATGGCTTCCGACGATATCCGTGCAACTCGACTTGAAAAAGCTGCCCAACTAAGACAACTGGGCTTGGAACCCTATGCCTATCGCTGGGAATGCACCCACCATGCCGCTGATTTGCAAACGAAATATGCGGATCTGGCGAATGGTGAAGAGATGGATGTGGACGTGGCGATCGCGGGTCGCATTATGCTGCGTCGGGTGTTTGGTAAGCTCGCTTTCTTTACCCTGCAAGATGAGACGGGCACGATTCAGCTTTATCTGGAGAAGCAAACGATCCAGGAATGCATGGCAGAGCTTGATCCCGATGCCTTTGATCATCTCAAACAGTTGACCGATGTCGGGGATGTCATAGGGGTGAAAGGCACGATCAAGCGCACCGATAAGGGGGAATTGTCGGTGAAAGTGCGGCAATACAGCGTTTTGACCAAATCGCTGCAACCCTTGCCCGACAAATGGCATGGCTTGACCGATGTAGAAAAGCGTTATCGTCAGCGCTACATTGACTTGATCGTCAATCCTGACGTGCGCGAAACCTTGCGTCGTCGTGCCAAAATTACTGCTGCCATCCGCCGCTATCTCGACCAGCAAGGCTTTATTGAAATTGAGACCCCCGTGCTCCAGTCGGAGGCAGGCGGTGCTGATGCTCGTCCCTTCATCACCTACCACAACACGCTGGAGATGGAGCTATATCTGCGGATTGCTACAGAACTTCACCTGAAGCGCTTAATTGTTGGTGGCTTCGAAAAAGTGTTTGAGCTGGGGCGAATCTTCCGCAATGAGGGCATCTCAACGCGTCATAACCCGGAATTCACCACGATCGAGATTTATCAGGCGTATGCCGACTATCACGACATGATGAATCTGACGGAGACGTTGATCGCCACCGTTGCCAAAGATGTGATCGGAACGTTTCAGGTCAACTATCAAGGGCAGGAGATCGATCTGGCTCCACCCTGGCGGCGTGTCACCATGCATGAGGTGGTGCAGGAACATACCGGACTCGACTTTAACCAGTTTCAAACCCTGGAAGCGGCGATCGCTGCCTGTAAAGCAATCGGCATGACCGATATTGATGAGTGCGAATCGATCGGCAAATTGCTCAGCGAAGCCTTCGAACAAAAAGTAGAAGAAACCCTGATCCAACCGACCTTTGTGATCGACTATCCAGTTGAAATTTCACCACTGGCAAAACCGCACCGCACCAAAGCAGGGTTGGTAGAACGGTTTGAATTGTTTATGGTCGGGCGCGAAACTGCCAATAGTTTTTCTGAGTTGACCGATCCCGTCGATCAACGGCAGCGATTAGAAGCCCAGTCTGCCCGCAAAGCTGCCGGAGATTTAGAAGCCCAGGATGTCGATGAAGACTTCCTCACTGCCCTGGAATATGGCATGCCACCCACAGGTGGCTTAGGCATCGGCATCGATCGCCTGGTGATGGTGCTCACCGACTCTGCCAGCATCCGCGATGTGATTGCCTTCCCGTTGTTAAGGAGTGAGAAGGCGATCGCCGACTCCCCCGAAGAATAATCTGTATGGGTTGGAGAATTTTGGGGGATGCGGTGATAATTTGGGGATAACCCCGCTTTCCCTTTGCCATGACTGGATTTGAACCGCTGATTGCTGGATTGTCCGCGCTCATCTTTAGCACAGTAGAAGAGACGGTTAAGGATGAGTCGGGCAGTTCTCTAGCAAACTTGCTGAAAAAAGATATTGGCAAAGCCACATCTCAAGCGTTATACAACGCATCGGGGAAATATCTCAGCAACTATCAAGAGCGCCACGGCAGACTCAAAGTTGCCTGTCTGCGCATGGATGACTACGTTCTGCTGGACGAAATTTATACGACGGTACAACTGCTCGATCGCTCTGACCTGCAATATTTTGCATCCTCCGATGCTTTAGAAGAGTGGTTTCGACAAAGTGGTCAACGAGATTTTAGGATCAGCCGTGCCACTAAAGAAGATGGCATTGCGATCGCCAACCGTCAGCAATATCTCATGGTGTTGGGCGGGCCCGGTGTAGGCAAATCGACGTTTTTACGAAAAGTTGGGTTAGAGGCACTCAAGCGCAAGCAAGGCAGCTACAAACCGGACTGCGTCCCGGTATTTTTGCCACTGCAACGGTTTAAAACTACCGACCTGACGATCGAACAGCGGATTGCGGCAGAATTTGACACTTGCGGGTTTCCTGAACCCGTCGCTGTGACCCAGGCACTCTTGAAAAAAGGCAAATTGCTGATCTTATTGGATGGGCTGGATGAAGTGCCCAAAGATCAGGAAGATGCCGTGATCGAGCAAATTCGAGACTTTGTCGATCGCTATAAAACCAATCGCTTCATTGCCTCCTGTCGGATTGCCGCATACAAAGGCGGCTTCCCCCGCTTTAAAGATGTGGCAATGGCACCCTTTGAAGATGAGCAGATCGAGCAATTCATTAGCAACTGGTTTCGCTCTGCCAAAGACCAGGAATACCAAACGGCAAAGCAATGCTGGGACTTGCTACAACGTCCGGAGTATCGAGCAGCGAAAGAACTGGCGCAATCTCCTCTATTGCTGACGTTGCTCTGTGCCGTCTACAACAAATCGCTAGACTTACCGAAAAACCGAGCCGTACTTTATGGCAAAGCCCTGGATGTAGTGCTAGAAGAATGGGCATCGGAAAAACGCCTGCACCGCGACCCGGTGTATCAAGACTTTCCGGTAGAACTGGAGCGCGAACTGCTGGCAGAGATCGCCTACGATCACTTTGTTGATGACCAACTGTTTTTTGATAAACGCGAGATTACCCACCGCATCAAAGACTTTTTGGTGAGTAACCTGAATGCGCCCAAACATCTGGATAGTGAAAAAGTGTTAGAGGCGATCGAAATTCAGCAGGGCATTTTGGTAGAACGTGCCAGAGACACCTACTCCTTTTCGCACCTGACATTTCAGGAATATCTGACGGCACAGCATATCGTCGATAACCAGCAAATCGAGTGGCTGGTGACAAACCATCTGACCGATGAACGCTGGCGCGAAGTGTTTTTGTTAGTGGCAGGGCTAATGCCGGGTCGCAAGGGAGCCGATGAGCTACTGCGATTGATGGCAGAGCAAACGCAGACCTATATACATACGCCCAGACTCAAAACGTTGTTGAACTGGGCAGAAGAAGCAACAGCAGGATCACAAGGTGAATACAAGCCTGCGGCAAAACGAGTAATCGCTATTTACCTTGCCCGTAAACTTACATCTTCTAATCCAATCTATATCATTGGATGCATTGATTCCACCCTTACAAACATTCTTGATGCTCGTCATTCTAACCTCGCAGATGCTCTTATTTCCGACGACACCTTAGTAGCTGACGCTATTGCTTTCACTATGGAACTCTACATTGATCGTGCCCCCGACCGTGTCCTTGCCTATGCTCTCGATTGTGCCTTCAAATTTCAAGAAAGGAATTTTTTGAAATTCAGCAATTTGAGTCCTCTGGTTCAACGGTTAAGGTTTCTGGAATCAGAAATTCCAGACGAACCTCAGCTATTAGCAGTGCGACAAACCTTTCGCTATCGAATTCGTCAAGTTTGGATCGAGGCACTTCAGCTTGATCCAGAGGTAATGCAGTTAACCGAAGCAGAAGCCCAGGCATTAAACGACTGCTTTTATGCCTATGAATTGATGGTGCGCTGTAAGGAAGCAGCGGTACGGGTGTCGCCCGATGTGTGGCAGGAGATTGAAGGGGGGATTTTGAGGAGTGAAGGGTGAAGAGTGAAGGGGTGAAGAGTGGAGGGGTGAAGAGTGGAGGGGTGGAGATGGAGGAGATGGGGGAGGTGAGGGAGATGGAGGAGATGGGGGAGGTGAGGGAGATGAATTGTGATTGACGCTTATGAATTGATGGGATGGGTAGGTGATTTACTTGCAAGTCTTTAAGTGAGGGGGCGATCGCTGTCTTGAGGCAAAAGAGCGATCGCTATGTGGTAAAAGGGCGATCGCTGTCTTGAAGCAAAAGAGCGATCGCTGTCTTGGGGCAAAAGAGCGATCGCTGTCTTGGGGCAAAAGAGCGATCGCTGTCTTGAAGCAAAAGAGCGATCGCTACTGATGATCCCACACATCTATTTCAGAACAATGGCACAATAGACAATAGCGAACCACACAGAGATATGAACATTCGACAGGAAATTCTCAGTGCCCTTGAGCAACTGTCAGATGAGCAGTTAACGGCTTTACTCCCTTTCATTTTGACCCTACAAAACAGTCAACCGAAAGCTTGCTCTAGCTCAGCGTCGCAGGCTTATCATGATTGGCTGAGTGCTGAACACGACATTTATGACGAAATCTTTGCAGATGAACTGGCAACGCGGTGATGTCGTGCTCTGTCGAGTGCCAATGCCCTCAACTGAATTGCAACAATTTAAGATTCGTCCGGCAGTAATTGTTTCAGCTAATACACTCAATCGAATTTTGGATGACGTGATAGTTGTTCCCTGCACATCGAACGCCAAGCGTCCTCTCACATCAACTCAATACTTAATTGCAGGAAATGAAATTGTTGCAGTCGGAATTCGAGTTGAATCTGTGATCCGGTGTGAGTCTATTTTTACATTGAATCAATCTATGATTCTCAGAAAATTAGGTTCTTTAAGTTCTACGACGATTCATCAGGTGAATAACTGCCTGATTTTAGCTTTGCAACTTTAAGGGCGATCGCCATCTTGAGGTAAAAGAGCGATCGCCACTGTAATTTAGAGGGATGGGCTTTTATAAAACGGACGTTTGACAACGGTTGCGGGATAGAGCTTGCCGCGAATTTCTACGTCCAGAGTTTGACCGAGTTTAGAGAGTTCGGTGGGTACATAGGCAAGGGCGATCGCTTTTCCTAAGGTGGGGGAGAGGGTGCCACTGGTGACGGTGCCAATGGGTTGACCGTTGTGCAAAATTGGGTAGTCGTGGCGGGCGATGTTGCGGCCTTGCATTTGTAGCCCCACCAGGCGACGTTGTACGCCATTTTGTTTTTGGGTGGCTAAGTGCGATCGCCCAATAAAGTCGGGGGTTTGGTCTAAGTGAACTAACCAACCCAGCCCTGCTTCTAAAGGTGTGGTGGTGTCATCAATGTCTTGCCCATAGAGTGCCATGGCAGCTTCTAAGCGCAGGGTATCGCGTGCGCCCAGTCCACAGGGAACAACGCCTGCGGCAAGGAGCGATCGCCATAATTCGATGGCAACGTCTGGAGCAAGCATGACTTCAAAGCCATCTTCACCCGTATAGCCTGTGCGCGCCAAAAAGGCAGGTTGACCCAATACAGTGCCATTGAGATGCCCAAAGCGTTTCACAGCGGTCAGATCTTCGGTGACCCAGGTTTGTAAAATGGCGATCGCTTGGGGTCCCTGGACGGCAATGAGTGCCTTGTCTGCCGATAAATCGTGCAGAGTGATGGCACTCAAATCTAGTTGATCGAGCATCCAGGCTTTATCTTTGGCAGTGGTGGCAGCATTGACAATGGTGGTGATGCAGTGTTCGCCTTGAGCATTCAGCCCTTGATAATAAATGATCAGGTCGTCAATGATGCCTGCTTCGGCGTTGAGCAACACCGTATATTGGGCTTGACCGGGCTGCAAGCGGCTCAGATCAGAGGGGACCAGGCGTTGCAGTTGTGCCATCAAGTCTTGCCCAGTCAAGACAAATTTTCCCATATGAGAAATGTCAAACATCCCCGCTTGCTGGCGAACCGCTTGATGCTCTTGCCCAATCCCGCCATATTGCACGGGCATTTCCCAGCCCGAAAAGGGCACCATGCGGGCGCTCAGTTCTACATGCAAGGGGTAAAGGGGAGTGCGAGAAAGAGAGGTCGGGTGTAATGCTTCAGATGCGCTCTGCTCTGCCACAGGGGTTCAATCCTCAAGAATGAGATATATGGGTTGGCAAATGGTGTATCTCTTACCAACTTCTAAAATATAGCGCTTCACGCCTGGACAGATGACAGTTTTGTGTGAGAGCTGCGCCCCGCGCGGCTCTCATACAAATTTGGATGTCATGCCCTTGAGAATTGCGATAAACCCTGGCAGAGCAGGATGGAATCGGTTTGACCCGACCAAAGAAAACCCCCAGCGGAAAGCCGGGGGTTACAATCAGGGTGCATCTACCATTCCTTCTTTCCGGGCAGTCGGGTGAAAATCAGGACAGTATCGAAAAAAAAATTGGAAGTTTGGCAGAGATATTGGCGTTGTCCAAATATAGCGCTTCGCGTTTGGAGAGATATGGGTATTGAGAGAGCCGCGCCGAGCGCGGCTCTCTCAATACTTTGTATCATTCAGCCATGCCAGCTATTGTTTAGAGCGTCGGCAAGGTGATATGAAATAGGGTTCCCTGATGAGATTCGATGGTTAATTTGCCATTTAACTGACAAACAAAATCTTGAACCAGGTTTAGCCCTAACGAGTTGACCTGGGTCAGATCAAACTGCTCTGGCAGACCAATGCCAAAATCTTGAATCGTCAGGTGAAGGTGGCGAAGCGGGTCGTCTAAATCAACCCATACCTTAATTTCAATTTTGCGATCGCAAATATCTGAAAATGCATGTTTGAGTGCGTTGGAAATTAATTCATTCAAAATCAACCCGCAGCAAATAGCGGTTTCAATGGGGATAACCACAGGTTCTATCTGGCTGATCCATTCAATGCTTTGATCGTCTGAGTCGTAGGAGGCAGACAGGCAACTCAGGAGCAATGGGATATAGTTTTGCAGGTTGATTTGCGCCAGATTGCTGGATTGATAAAGTAGTTCATGCACCAGACTAATCGAGATGATGCGATCGCAACTATCTTTCAAACTCCGGACGACTTCAGGATTGTGGCTGCGTCGTTGCTGCATTCGCAACATACTTTGAATCAGTTGCAAATTGTTTTTGACGCGATGATGGATCTCACGCAATAAGACTTCTTTTTCATCTAACGCTTTTTGAATCAGCGTTTCAGCTTGCTTGCGATCGCTAATATCAATACTGACTGTGGTGACAATCCACACTTGCTTCGCCTCATCCCATTGTGCCGAGAGACGAGAATTGATCCATCGCAGTGAGCCATTGGGATGATAGTAACGAAACTCTTCGGTCGGGGGGTTGGTCTGTCCGGCAAAAATGGCTTGATAGGTTGGCAGTAAAATGGTTTGCCAGTCGTCTGGATGAACCCGCGATCGCCATAGATTTGGGTCAGCAGTCATTGCCTCTACGCTATAGCCATAGAGATCTAAACAGCCCTTGGAGATATATACCATCTGAGTCGAATAATCGGGAAACAGATAGATCTTGGAAATATACGCCAGAGCATTATCGAGGATAGCGTTGAGATTAGCCTGAGAGGCTTGTAAATCTGCCGTTTTTTCTAAAACTTGTTGTTCTAAATCTTTGGCATAGCTGGCATGAAGCTGTTCTGACTGCCGTTGTAAGGTAATGTCTTGAAATGTATTGATGGCATAAAGCACATGGCCCTGATCATCCAGCACAGGAATCGTTTTAACGTCTAAAGGAATGCGGCGATCGCCCATGACAATTTCCAGATCATCGATAGACACTGTTTCACCGCGTAACGCTCGGCTCGGCGGCATTTGCTCGGTGGGATACAACTGATTAGTCCCTGCAATATAGACCTGGTAAACCGCCGAAACTGATTCGATTGGAACATATAGGGTGGATTGTCCGGCGATCTCAGCTCCGTGGCGGTTAATCATGACTAATTTGCCAGTGGCATCAAACACGCTGATTCCAACAGGAACACTATCAAACAAGGTGGCAAATTTTTGTTCACTTTCTTTCAACGCTTGAAAGGAAATGCCAATCTGGGCAACCATTTGGCGAAAGGAGAGTTCTAGTTCCTTAATTTCCTGGATGGAGCTGGATGGCATGGCATCGTCAAACTGATCCAAAACCAATTTTTTCGTTGCCTGGTTAATTCGCTCTAGGGGATGGGCAATTTTGCCAGCGATGACGATGGCAACGCCGATAGAACCCAACAATACCAAGCCACAGAGCCAGAGGGTACGATGCAGATCGGCATTGGTCGCTGCCATAAAATCTGACTCTGGCACCACCGTCACGATCAACCAGTCCAAGCCATAAGCGTCGTGATAGGGAGTCACATCGGCAATATAGCGTTGGCGATCGCGGCTGCCCCAAAACGGTACTGTTTGAGCAGATCCGGAGCGATCGGCAAAAAATATCAAATCCGTATGGTCAACTGTTGCCAAATTTCTGATCTGATTGTGCAACGTTTGGGCAGTCAACCGGGTTAGCCAGTCACCACTCTGATCCGCAGGCAGGCGTTCGAGCGGCTGATCCCTGGCGTTGGTATAGGTCGGTTCTTGAGTTGACGTGGCAATTAAATTTCCCGATCGCTCCATAATAAAAATCTGCACCGATGGCGAAACCTTGAGAGTGCTGAGAAACAAACTGATATCTGACAGCAACACATCGGCATGAAAAACACCCTGCAACTTACCGTCGAGGTAAACTGGCGTAGACGCAGAAATCATGGCAACGGGAAGATTGACAACAGGGTATACCGGCGACCAGGTTTGCTGGTTGCGTGCGATCGCCGTCTGATACCACACACTTTCACGGGCATCGTAGTTGGGTAGGGTATGCAAACGCCCCTGTCGCGCGCCTGCCTCATCGAGTTGATAAGCAGTGCGATTTCCGGGTACGGATCCTTGTACAATCCAACTGGTGAGTTGGTTGGGAGCGGCACCCTGCCCCAATCGATCGTGCCCAACGCCAATGACCTCACCCCGCGAGTTGCCAAACCCGATCGTCGTCACAATATCAAACGTTTGAGTCTGTCTAAGCAATCGCCGTTCCAGGTTTGCAAAATCCCCTAGATCCAGATCTCCCGCTTCGGCTGATCGGCGGTCTAACTCCAGCAAATGTTGGGGAGTTGCCAAAAATTCGTCGAGGCGATCGCTCACCTGCATAGCCGTTTTATTGATGAGTTGATTGGCAAGATCTTGCACGGCATGTCGCCGACTTCGATAGGAGAGATAGCTGATCAGCCCCACTGCTCCTATAATTTGCACGACAAATGCGACGATAAGCAACGATTGGATCGACAGGGTTATAGGTCTATACCAACGAGCCAATGGCAGATTAAATCGCAGAGACATGATCAAACCTCACCCGCGATCCTTACTATTAAACAACACTGGTAGTGCAAACCCTAAATTTTCTAACAGGGGTGGGGGCTGCGCTCCCAAGACGGAATTTTACCCGCTTCACCCCTCCAACCCTTTCAATGGTCTGGTCTGGTTTCCAGACCTGTAGAATTCTCAGTGGCGTCAAGTATAAGTTGTTGTGTGCGAATCTCGCTCCGCGAGGGTCGCACACAACAACCGTAATCTATTCAGGCGCATAGCGCCATAGACCCCCAAGAGATTCAGCACCTTACTTAACTTAAATATTTCCTGAATCAACCTGACTCCGTAAAATTGCTTAACCCAGCTACGCTTGCTATCTTAGAATCGTGGATTTACTAAAACCCAACTCGTCCAGGGAAAGCGACGGCGGAGCCATCACTCTTTCCCTGGGAATCACAGGTTAATTAATCTGCGATCCCTAGGAAAGATAGTAGTGGTACTCATGTAATGATTTTTTGTGGCGCGGGCGTCGCCCGCGCCACAAAAAATCATTACATTTCTAGGACTACCGGAAAGATTATTACAATATCTGGATCAGGGGGTTAGAACTATGTACCGTCAGAATATGTCGTCATCTTTAAAACTGTTGCTAAGATAGTCAACCCATGCCCCCACACACAGTCAAGATCCTTATTGTTGAAGATGAACGGGCGATCGCCAGAGACGTCTCCGAAAGCCTGACGAGTTTGGGCTATGTCGTTGTGGGTACGGCTTCGTCCGGTGAATCTGCAATACGACAGATTTCAGACGTTCATCCGGATCTGGTCTTGATGGATATTTTTTTGTCAGATAAATTGGACGGCATTGCCACTGCCCAGCAAATTTGGCAGCAATTTCAAACCCCCGTGGTGTATTTAACTGCCCATGCTGATGAAATGACCTTGCAACGGGCACAGGCAACAATGCCCTTCGGATATATCGTGAAACCATTCAATGATGCCACCCTCAAAGTCACCATTGAAACTGCGTTGAATCAATACAAAATCCAACTGAATCTGCAACATCAAACCCAGGAAGCGAATCAGCGTACCCAAACCTATGCGGCGATGGCGGCTCATGAGTTTCGCAATCTTCTCGGCATGATTCAAATGAGTGCAGATATGCTTCAGATCGAAATTTTAGGATTAACAGATCAGCCGAAAGATCAACAATCCCAAGAGCGAATGCTAAAACTGATCCAAAGTTCAGCCTCTAACATCAATGCCATTGTTGAAGATGTATTGCTGTTAATGCGATCGGGCAATAGTCACTATCCACTCAATTGGGTAAAAGTCGAATTAGTGAGTTTTTGTCAACATGTTGTTTCTGGGTTAAGCCTGTTAGAATCTGATAAAAACCGCATTGTATTACTGAGTCCGCAGGGTGAAATTACAGCGACGACCGATGAAAAACTGCTGATTTCTATCCTCAACAATTTGTTGTCGAATGCATTAAAATACTCTCCACCGGATAACAAGGTTGCTTTGATTCTTAGCATTGATGACACAACCTACAAAATTCAAGTCAAAGATCGGGGTATTGGTATTCCTGCTGACTATTTAAGTTATTTATTTAAGCCGTTTAAACGCGCCGCCAATGTTGGAGATATCCCTGGCACTGGCATTGGACTGGCGATCGTTAAACAATTTGTAGAGTTACTCAGAGGCGATATCACCGTAGAAAGTGTGGTCGGCTTGGGCACGACGTTTACCGTCACCTTGCCATTAGAGTGACCCATAAAACGTTAGATGAAATCTCTATTATCGCAATCCCAAATAGAGTGGGCGGGGCGCACCCCGCTGACCTTACAACTTAGTTAGAACTGCTATAGTGACGTTTATCGTTATAAGGCATTCACGAACCGGGGTTCGATATATTTCGACATATCGGGTGGGGTTTTGATCTGCCCCTGCGCCAGTAAAAAATCTACCAAATCTGTCATTGAATTGAGCAAATAGAGATCGCTGTCAGGATTGCCCAATATCTCTTTGTTTCCTGCTAAATCTACCAATCGCACGCCGTTTAATTGTTCTTTCAGGTCGTCTGGGGCGATACCCAATTCCTGAGATGCGATCGCCAATCCGTCTACTTCATTCGTTTTCAGAAAATCCAGTGCCTGAAAAATACCTTGCACCAGTGCCGATATTGCCGTTGGGTTAGTTGCAACAAACTGGCTATCAAACAGATACAGATCGATAATAGCGGTTGGCATTTTGGCAGAATCATAAATAATCCGCCCATCTTTTTGGGCATCATTCGCCGCAAACATAAATGGAGAATAACTCACCGCAATGTCTACTTTACCGGATTGATAAGCCGCTGCTGCCGCATCCGGTAGCACATTCACCAAAGTCACATCATCGGGCGTCAATCCTGCTTCTTTCAATACTTGCAAAAGAAAGAAGTGGCTGACCCCTCCAACTTCAACGGCAATTTCTTTACCCTTAAAACCTTGAATATCTGGAACACTGTTTCTGGCTAAAATCCCATCTGCCCCCAACGAATTATCTTCTACCAAAACCATCTTAAAGTCTTTGCCCGTTTCTGCTAGCAAAACAGCTTCAGACGTTACCGACGTTTGCCCATCTAACTTGCCAGCGCTAAAAGCTGTCCGGACTTCTGGATTAGAACCAAACACGACCAACGACAAATCTAACCCCAAGTCTTTAAAGAATCCCTTTTCCAGAGCAATGTAGAGGGGAGTATAACCAATCCATCCCGGCACCACACCCAATGAAGCTTTGATTAGCTCATCGGAAGCAGCAGAATTTGATGAATCAGATTGACTGCAAGCATGAAGGGCAATACTACCTGCCATACTTCCTAAAAAACCTAAGGTTTGTCGGCGTGTCCAGGGTTGAAGATGCGTCATGGTTTTTCTCGGTATAGATTAAATGTAAATCAGTTAATTACGTCTATCAAATCTAGTGCTGCAAACACGAAATTTTGCAACATGGGGGTTTGGGGGCTGTGCCCCCAAGAGGGGGGTTTTCCCCCTCCACCCCCTCTAAAACTTTTAAGTTGGTGTACCAGTAAACCCCATTAAAAGTTGTGCGACATGGGGGTCAGGAACGTGAATCACCCTAATCAAATCAGGGAATAGAATCTATAAATGTAACGTTGATTACGAGGTTGGGTAAACTCACACACAGAATCATTGCATGCGTTTATTATCTCTCCCTCTCTCAACTACAGCCATTTTCAATGGCTTAAGGCACAGATTTTTTGTTGTGTGCCGCGCTTCGCGCGGCACACAACAAAAAATCTAAACATATCCAAGCGCGAAGCGCTGTAAAAATAG
>NZ_JBSLYH010000016.1:0-145843 GCF_055793305.1 Calyptranema fuscum S582 | reverse complement strand
CTTTGATACTCCTTGTAAAATCCTCATCCTCGCAATCTGATAGAAATGAACCCAAACAAACCTGACCTCAGAAAAATTGTGGACTACCTGCCAGATCAACTAACTAAAGCTATGGCAGCCTATGCAACATCGAACCAATGTTCTGTAGAGGCAGTTTTAGAGAGGGCGATCGCTCGTTTTTTTGATTCTGAAAGCACCACGTTTACTGATGCACTCCTTGAATTGCCTGAGTCTGACCAAAGGGCACTTGAGGATTTGAGGTTGCAGGGTAGTACTGGCCTGACACCATACTGGACTGACAAACAGGATGTTTTCAGCGAATTGCCAGCTAAGATTATTACTTTGCTGGAGGACTGCTTTGTACTTCTCACGCTACTGCCACTTCAGACTATTGAGTTGGCGATCGCCCAATTTTTGCAAATCAAGCCAGTCAGCTTCGTTGCCTGTATCGATTCCCCTGGTAAAGTTCGTGAGCGGGAAAAAGCCTTACAGGATTTTTTAGAATCAACAAGACGGCAGCTAAAAAACACTCGGCTGCACATCGTGCAACCCCTCTCAAAAAATATTGAGAATCAAAGAAGAGGAAGACTTACTCCTGTGGAAAATCTGGTGGTAGAGGAAGGGACTGATTTTGCACCAATTGCCGAAACTGATTAAGCAAGTCAGCCCGACGTAAGAGAAGCGGAACGTATTGGGGTCTCTTGGAAAAATCACTTCCCCAGTCCTTGACAGTATGCGGGCTTAAACCAGTAGCGGCGGCGATCGCGTTGACGCAAGTTTTTCGATAGCCTCTTGTGGAGTCTTGCCGAACCCAGCGATGACAATATTCGCTTGGCTCTAATGGCTGTCCAAGCACTTGATCGATGCGTTCCTCAACACCCCTTACCTGCATCAGCCCACCAGGAAATGGGTGAGTAGAGCAGCAAGTGGTTTGCACAACCCCCAACTCCGAGTTCTGATAATCACAGCTTCCCCCAAACTTCCCGTCTAGAGGGATAAGTTAGAGGAATTCTGTACCAGAAGGCAAGAGATTTAGTCGGAAAACACGATCAAATTATTCCTGAGGAAGATCCGGGGGAAGGACAATCTCCCTGATACGGTTAAGCATATCTGCCATCTTCAGAACATGCAGAATGTGATCGGGTCTCCGCTCAAAATTGGGTCCCCAATCATTAACTGTACGCGGACTCAGCCCCGTCGCTTCAGCTAGGGCAGAAACACACGCTTTTCTATAACCACGTTCATCCGGGGGTACTTTAACCCACCGTTTACAGTATTCAGATGGCTCCAACAGGCATTCTGGTCGGTACGTCGATCCTAGTATTAGGTGTCTGAGTGCTCCTGTCTATTACTCTATTAAAGCTTGCTTGCAGGACGAGTCGCAATTTGCGACTATTATTCCGATATCTCAAATTCAATGCTAATAGTTCCAAGTTGTAGAGAAGTAGGGGGTTGAGTTCACGCCATGATTTATCCAAAAAGTAAATATCAAGCTTCAAGATCTTTAAACTCTTTAAGTTATGCTACTTAGTAAATAGGTTACTGTACCGAAGCTTCAAGTACCAATCAGGTAAAAGTAGGTCGAGCAAAGCGGCTTAATCTGATGGGTTTAACCGCTTTGATTTACCGCCACAACCAGGAGACCAAGTTTTCTCCTACAAAAAGCTGACGATCAGAATGAGAAATCGTAGTTTCGCTAGTATTCTTAACCGATGCAGGTTTAACACCTTCGCGAAGGGTCTATGCTCCCACATGGCTAATACAATGTTATTTTGCCAAAGCTAGGATCTCAAACGACTGACCCTTTGTGAAAGCCTTTCAGTTCCCATGTACTGTTCTTGAAATTCACATTAATCTTCTAGTGTGCCGTTTGCTCTTTAAATCTTGCTTAAACTCACAAGCCTTAGCAATCCCGGAATTTCAAGCGTTTAAAGAGCTAAAAATTAGCGTGAGCGAGAAAATTGCAACTTATGCGCGAATTATTCTGGAAAATTGCAACTTATGCGCGACAGAATTTTAACATATTGCGATCAAAATGTCTTTAATTCGCTATTTATCGTTGATACATTTGCAGCTTATGTGCGAACCGATAGGAGCACAGTATATTTTTAGAAGCGCGGCGTTGCCGTGCTTCTAAAAATATAGTATTTCGCGCCTGAATAGACTACGAGTGCTGTTGAGAGAGAGCCACGCTCCGCGCGGCTCTCTCTCAACAGCACGTACTTCAAAATATGGACTGAACTTGTTTGAAATATCCCTACACGGTCTGAAAAATCGATATCCTTAAGATTAGAAAAGATTAAAGTTTTATCTCGTTTCTAAAAAAACTGTGCAGGAAGATTTCAGACTAATCGTCGATTTGGTCATCGTGCTGGCAGCCGCCGCTGGTGGAGGATTACTTGCCGCTCTCCTGCGACAGCCCGTATTGCTGGGCTATCTGCTAGGCGGTGCGATCGTAGGGCCAGCGGGTTTAGGGTTGGTGAAAGAACTGATCCAGGTAGAGACGCTAGCTCAGTTTGGAGCAGCATTCTTGCTGTTTGCTCTGGGGGTCGAGTTTTCCCTGGCTGAGTTGAAAAAAGTTCGCGCCATTAGCCTGGGGGGTGGCACACTTCAGATTCTTTCCACCATTTTGATCACCGCGCTGGTTTCGGTGGGCATCGGTTGGGTGACATCGCCAACCCAGGGAATCTTTTTGGGTGCAATTCTCTCCCTTTCTTCCACAGCCGTTGTCCTAAAATGCTTGATGGAGCGGAGTGAGACAGAGACTCCCCATGGGCGGGTGATGTTAGGCATTTTGGTGGTGCAGGATCTGGCATTGGGGCTAATGTTAGCCGTGTTGCCTGCCCTCAATAGCCCGTCTGAAGAGATTTGGATTGCGATCGCCATGGCGTTGCTAAAAACTGCCCTGATTGCAGGTGGTGCGATCGCCGCTGGCATCTGGTTGATTCCTCGACTGCTGCGCCTGTTAGCCAAAACAGAAAGCCGAGAATTATTTCTGTTGGGTGTGGTGGCGCTGTGTTTGGGAATTGCCCTGCTGACAGAATATTTGGGGTTGTCGATCGAGATGGGCGCGTTTATCGCCGGGTTAATGATCTCCGAGGTCGAATATGCCGATCAAACCCTGACCTATGTCGAACCCATCCGCGACATTTTTGCCAGCCTGTTTTTTGCAGCCGTTGGTATGTTGATTGATCCGGGTTTTATCTGGATCAATCTGGAATTAATTTTGGGTTTAGTTGCCCTGGTCTTTGTTGGCAAATTTTTAATTATTACCCCGTTGGTCAGAGTCTTCGGTTATCCGCTGAAAACGGCTTTGATTGCAGGGTTAGGGTTAGCCCAAATTGGGGAATTTTCGTTTGTCCTGGCGAGCAAAGGGCAAAGTCTAGGCTTGGTTTCCCGACGCGTTTATTTGCTGCTACTGGGCACGACAGCGGTGACGTTAGTCTTTACGCCCTTTGTTTTGCGTCTGGTACCACGATTGCTGGCCTGGTCAGAAACTGTACCCTGGTTAACCCGTTGGCTCGATGGGGCAGACGAAGCCATGGCAGTTGCCGAAGATATGCCCACGCAAAACCATATTGTGGTGTGTGGCTATGGCAGAGTTGGGCAAATTATTGTGCGCATGCTGCAAGACCATCAACAACCCCTCGTGGTGATTGACCAATCTGAAAGCACTATTCAAACTCTGCGCGACGCCAAAATTCCTTATGTCTATGGCAATGCAGCCAGTCTGCATGTGTTAGAAACCGCCGGTGTCAGTCGGGCAAAGGGAATTGCGATCGCCCTTCCTGATCCCATGAGTACGCGCCTGTGCTTAAAGCGATCGCTAGAAATTTCACCCGATGTCGATGCGGTGGTGCGGGCGACCCAAGAAAAAGATATTGATCTGCTCTATCAATTGGGCGCACGCGAGGTGGTTCAGCCAGAGTTTGAAGCCAGTCTAGAACTCTCTGCCCATTTGCTGGCAGGTATCGGCATTCCGATGCCAATCATTCAACGCGAAATTCAACAAGTTCGCACTTCTCATTATCTAGAGCTATTGCCAGAACGACCTTCGCGCGAGATTTCTCGCGATTTAGAGGTAGCCGCCAGGGATATGAACAGCCGCTGGTATACGCTGCCGGAGGGTTCCCCGTTAGTCGGCATGACGATCGAAGAAGCAGATATGCGCCGCCTGACCGGCGTCAGCCTGATGGCAATTCGACGGGCAGAGGGCGAAGAAGTGGATTATCCCGATGCTCAGACCTTACTGCAACAGAGCGATCGCCTGTTGATTGTCGGAGAAGCCGGGGAACTGGCAGCCTTCAGCGAGCTTGCCAAGGGTGCAGCGGCAATTCCCGGAGAGAATGCATCTTGCCAGTGGTTGCTGGTCCCCGCCGATAGTTTGGTGGTTGGCAAAACTCTGGCAGAGCTCCATATCCGGCGTCAGTTTGGGGTATTGATCCAAGCAATCCGCCGAGAAAGCAAATTTATTCGCTTTCCCGATGGTAAGAGTGACATTCAGGCAGGCGATCGCCTGCTGCTCTGTGGTAATTTCCATTCTCTCAACCAGGCCAGATTGCTGATTGCACCGACAGAAGAACCGTCCGTGTTGCAAATCCCGCTAGCCACCGTCAATGCTGCCGAACGAGATGACCTGCAAGACCTGGCTGAGTCAGAGGCAACACCGGAGATTTTGAGTCAACTTAAGCCTTAGGTTTGAGATAAACGATCGCTTGCCGCCAAACGATCGTGGGTTGATCGTAATGATCGAGCAAACAGATGCAGTGGATATCTTGCCAGCGAATTTTGCCGGTAAGCAGATCGTTTGTCACCAGCTTTAACTCGACCTCGGTTTCTTCACGGGTCAATGTTTGAATTTGGCGAACACTTGGCAGTCCTGTTTCGAGTTCAGCAGTCATAAGTTTCCTTAGAATAAATTGATTGCAGCAAATTATGAATCGCTCATAATCAATACTAAGCATGGAGAGAGCAATGGCAATCGAGTTTATTAAATATCATGGGCTGGGTAACGATTTCATTTTGATCGACAATCGCCAATCTCCTGAGCCGATATTGAGTCCTGAGCAAGCGGTGCAGTGGTGCGATCGCCATTTTGGCATTGGCGCAGACGGTGTCATTTTCGCACTCCCCGGTGAAGATGGCACCGATTACACCATGCGAATTTTTAACTCCGATGGGTCAGAGCCAGAGATGTGCGGCAATGGCATTCGCTGCATGGCGCGATTCGTCGCAGATCTGGAAATAGCCGAGACGGGTTCTGCCCGAGAAGTCTACCGAATTCATACCTTGGCAGGGTTGATCAGTCCCAAAATGCTGGAATCTGGCTTAGTGACGGTCGATATGGGGTTACCCCGGTTGTTAGCCGCCGAAATTCCAACCACCTTAGTCGCGGCTGACGAAAAGGTTATCGATCAACCCTTAGCCGTTGCCAATCAAACCTGGAACGTTACCTGCGTCAGCATGGGCAACCCCCATTGCATCACGTTTGTCGAAGATGTCGCGGCGATCGCGTTAGACCAGGTCGGACCTGAATTTGAACATCATGCCGTTTTCCCCAAACGCACCAATACCGAATTTATCGAAGTGGTCAACCGTGCCTACCTGAAAATGCGGGTTTGGGAACGGGGGGCAGGCATCACCCTCGCTTGCGGTACGGGAGCCTGTGCCACGCTTGTCGCAGGTGTATTAACCGATCGATGCGATCGCCAGGCAACGATCGAGCTACCCGGGGGATGTTTAGAGATTGAGTGGTCTGAGACAGATCAGCATCTCTACATGACGGGCCCAGCGACTCAAGTTTTCGCAGGTCAAGCCTGAGACTCCAGGATTGGAATGAAATCCCACTCTTTAATTTTGGGAGCGCGGCGACGCCGCGCTCCCAAAACTAAAGATCCTCTGATCCCCAGGACAGGGTTGCATCCTGGGTCTGCATTCCATGCAAATCTAATCGTTGATTTTATAGCGGTACGCATTCGGGTTAGAACGGGGTGCAGGGGTGAAACCCCTGCGTGGGGGCACCACCACCCCTGATGTCCTGACTAGATTGCGTAGAACCATAGAAAATTAGGATATAGTCGAGCGACGAGGAGCCACTATTGTGATTATTTGGATAAACGAACAGATCGACCCTTCCGGGTTACTCTATTCCTGCATTGCCTGTTGCGATGAATCGCAGGCGCAGGAGTGCCATGCGTCTTTTGAAGCCAATTTGACGGCTTCGCAAAAAGAAGCCGGTTGGATTGCCCGCATCCGCCAAGTTAACTCCTGGGAAGAAGTCCCTGTCAATGCTCTGAAGCTAGATTAAGATTTGCGTTTACCATGAATAGGGAGAGTGCTGTGTATCCTCACACATCCTTCGTGTCCAAGTCCCATCCATGAAAAAAAGACTGAAAGACCATGAAGTTTCTGGTTGATCTCGTTTGGGAACTCTAGGATGGAATACAGTGTAAGCTGCGACCAAAGCGATCGCCCTCAACTACCTATGAATAGACCGCTGAGAGTTTTACTCGCAGAAGACAATCCAGTCAACCAGAAAGTAGCCTTACGCATGTTAGAGCGAATTGGCTATCAAGCAGATTTGGTTGAAGATGGTTTAGCCGTCTTGGAAGCTCTGCGCCGTGAGCCGTATGACGTAATTTTGATGGACATGTACATGCCCAAAATGGACGGTACCGACGCCGCCCGTCAAATCTACCGAGAATTTCATCCTTCCATTCGCCCTCGGATCATTGCCATTACTGCCAGTACCGATGATGGCGATCGCAAGAAATGCTTAGACGCAGGCATGGATGATTACATCAGCAAACCAATCCGGATGAACGAACTGGAACAGGTTTTGCAAACCTGCCAACCCGTCGGGTTTTCTTAGGGGGTTCACTGAACCCAAGCAGAATTGTGAGAGCTTGAAAAGTGCCACGGAGTGCCACTTTTCAACGCTTCACCTACCCTATTCGCTCGTGACCTGAGTAATGCACAGTCACGCTCAAAAAAGTGCATGGAGGTCTTGTGAAAGGACGCCTCCCTGCACTTTTTTCGATCAGGGATCAGGTTTTTAATCATGGATTTTGCCATCCGGCATTGTTGTTCCTTTCAGGCAGGTGCCTTCTAAATTGGCTTCCCAAAGATTAGCCTGACGCAAATTGGCATAGCTCAGATCGGCATTGGTAAGATTTGCCCCTGACAAATTTGCCATCCCCAAATTACTGCGTTGCAAACTGGCTCCCGATAAATTTGCCTGACACAAACTGGCTTCGCGCATGTCCGATTCATTCAACATGGCTTCGGTCAGATTTGCCACGTAGAGGTTAGTACCGATCAAATTGGCACCAATTAAAATCACTTTTGATAAGGTGGCGTGGCTTAGATTTGCCATACACAGGTTCGCCATACTCAGGTTGGCTCGACTCAGATTTGCCTTATATAGCGTTGCCCCGACTAAATTGGTCAAACACAGAATAGCGGCACTCAAATCGGCTTCTCGCAGGTCGGCATCCCGTAAATTTGCCTGACTAAAGGTTGCTTCTCGCAGGTCGGCATGGCTCAGATTCGTGGCATAGAGAACGGCCTGCGTCAGATTTGCCGTATAGAGCTTGGCTTGCCGTAAATCAGCCCGACTTAGATTTGCCTCTCTGAGATTTGCCATACAAAAATCGGCATAACTCAAGGAAGCATGACTCAAATTGGCTTCGCGCAACATCGTCTCGCGCAAAACCGCCTCGCGCAAATCTGCCATTGCCAGGGTTGCCGTATAAAGATTGGCGCGAGATAAATCGGCTCTAAACAGGTTCGCTTCGCGCAAATCTGTACCGATCATGTCGGCTTCTCTGAGATCGGCGTGGCTTAGATCAGCCGTGTAAAGAATGGCTTCTTTTAAGTTGGCACGTCTGAGGTTTGCCTCCTTCAGATTTGCCATACAAAAGTCAGCCTGATTGAAAAACCCTTCCCTCAGATCCGTATGACTCAGTGTGACTTCTCTAAGCTTCAACATACCGAGGGTTGCCTGACTTAAATTGGGATTGACATCAGCATGATCTTCCCGCCAGCGATTCCAGGCGGATACCCCTTGTTTAATAAGAGCTAGATGTTCTGAATTTGGCATCTAGAGCGACCCTTTGAGCTTGATTAACAGGAAATCCGACTTTAATGGAATACATCAAAGGTTTGCATTCTATTTAAGAAACACGGGCAATTGATGAGGTTGATACACAACCGCTGGAACAACGCATTGATGAGCAATCAGATCTCTTTTTAGCTAGTACACCAACTTAAAAGTTTTAGAGGGAGGTGGAGGGGGTAAAAACCCCTCTTGGGAGCGCAGCCCCCAAACCCCCATGTTGCAAAATTTCGTGTTTGCAACACTAGTTAAGGTTGCTGACTGAATGGCTGACAAATTTGTGCGATCGCGGATGAGTAATTTCCCTGAGAAACCTATACGGTTAGCCAGAATATACCTAGTATTCCCCTGACGAGATAAGAATCTTCACGTATGTCACATAAACCTCATCCGGTTTATGCATCTCAGTAGTCCTACACCCAAAGTCTGTAGCGCTTCGCGCCTGGATCAATAACAGCTGTTGAGATAGAGCCGCACTGCGTGCGGCTCTATCTCAACACCTTATACTTCAAGCCATTGAGGATTGCCAGAGAACAGATGCAGGGATAAAAAACCCTGTCCAAAACCGCGATCTCGGCAACCTGCTGTTCGATATAGCGGTACGCATTAGGGTTAGGACGGGGTGCAGGGGTGAAACCCCTGCGTGGGGGCACCGCCCCCACCCCCTAATGTCCTAACTGAATTGCGTAGAGCCATAACAATAAAGATTTTTGCAGCGCAGACGACGCCTGTGCCACAAAAAATCTTTATTTTTTAAGACTATAGCTTTATGGATTCACGGTAGGACATTGGAGAATGAGGTTGTGCCCCACGCAAGGGTTCTGCCCCTGCACCTCGTCCTGACCTAAGTACGTAGCGCCATATCTCTGCTTTTAAGCACTGAAGTACTTGGCTGCCGGATGGTATGCCACGATCGCCGTTGTCGATTGCTCAGGATAGAGTTGTTCACTCTCATCCATATGCAAGCCAATCCGCTTTGCCTCCAACAAATCCAATAGTGTGAACTGATCTTGGATATTCGGACATGCCGGATAGCCAAAACTGTAGCGCGACCCCTGATATCGTTGTGCCAACATATCCCGAATGGTGGTCGGCTCTTGACTGCCAAAGCCCAACTCGCGCCGAATCCGGGCATGGGTCCATTCTGCCAGTGCTTCTGCCAGTTGCACCGCCAATCCGTGGAAATAGAGATAGTCGGTATACTGGTTCGCATCAAACAGTTTCTTGGCAAATTCAGTAGCGACCTCGCCTACAGTCACCGCTTGCATGGGGAATACATCAATGGTATTTTGCGCTGCGGCTTTAGGTAAGTAAAAATCGGCAAGACATAACCGTCTCAGCGACTTTTGTCGGGGAAAATGGAACGTGGCGATCGCATGCGGTAGCGTCGCATCGGGATTTATTCCAATACTGGGATCATAAAGATGTAAGGAATTACCCTCTGACAAACAGGGGAAATAGCCATAGACCACCTGAGGATGCAGCAGATTTTCTTCAACCACCCGCTGTTTCCACTCTTCCAGGACGGGATAGACCTTCTCTGCGAGAAACGCATCATAGTCCTCTCGCGACTGTTCTTTGGGCTTGCGGAACTGCCATTGTCCTGCAATCAATGCCTGTAGATCGAGGTGCCAGAATAGTTCGTCGAAGGGAATCTCATGGGGTTGCAAAATCTGAGTGCCCCAGAACGGAGGCGTTGGGCGAGGAATATCAATCGCAACGGCGTCAGACCGGGTCGTATCTTCAACCGCAGCTGTTGCACTGATGGTGCGATCGCTTGCGTCGGATACGGGCGATCGCGTCTCTGCCGATCCTTGCTCTTTGACCGTTGCCCCTGCCTCCACTTCATCCAGGAATCCCTGCAAATCATCCCAGTTATTCTGAGCCTTAGCAGGCATCAGCTTATCCATGAAGTGCAGATCAGAAAAAGCATCTTTGCCGTAAACCACCCGACCGTTATAGGCATTCTGACAATCTTCATAGACAAACTTAGGCGTCAGCGCTGCGCCTCCCAAAATCACAGGCACAGTAATGCCGCGTTCGTTAAATACCTCCAGATTTTCTTTCATGAAAGCGGTCGATTTCACCAGCAAGCCACTCATGGCAATGCAGTCGGCTTTGTGTTCAGAATAAGCATCGATGATCTGATCGACCGTTTGTTTGATCCCCAGGTTGATCACCCGATAGCCATTGTTGGTAAGAATGATATCTACCAAATTTTTGCCGATGTCATGCACATCGCCTTTGACTGTGGCAATGATGACGATGCCCTTGGTCTGATTGGCATCCTCCTTCTCCATGAACGGTTCCAGGTAGGCAACAGCAGATTTCATTGTTTCTGCCGATTGCAACACAAACGGAAGTTGCATTTGCCCAGAACCAAACAGCTCACCGACCACTTTCATGCCATCGAGCAGGAAAGTGTTGATGATTTCTAACGGGGGATACTGTTCTAAAGCCTTTGCCAGAGCATCTTCCAGTCCAATGCGTTCGCCATCAATAATGTGGCGTTTGAGTCGCTCTTCGATGGGCAGATCGGTCAACGCTTCGCCCGATCGCGCGGCTTTGGCAGAAACCCCTTCAAATAGCGTCGTCAGTTGCGTCAGCGGGTCGTAAACGCAAACATTGCCTTCAAATTGACGCTGATCGTAAATCAACTGCCGACAAACGTTCTGGTGTTCTGGGTCAATTTTTGCCAGGGGTAAGATCTTTGCCGCACTCACGATCGCCGAATCTAGTCCGACTGCCATGGCTTCATGTAAAAACATCGAGTTCAGGACAATCCGCGCGGCTGGACTGAGTCCAAAGGAGATATTAGAAACTCCCAAAATAATATGAACACCGGGGAGGTGCTGACGCATCATTCGGATCGCGTCGATGGTGGCTTTGCCGTTTTCTCGATCTTCTTCGATGCCTGTAGAAATCGGCAGGGCCAGGGGATCATAGAAGATTTCGTAGGGCGGAATGCCGTATTCCAGCGCATCTCGATAGGCGCGTTGGGCGATCGCAAATTTCTGTTCAGCCGTGCGTGCCATACCGTCTTCATCGATCGTACCAACCACGATCCCGGCACCATACTGCTTTGCCAGTTCCAACACTTTAAAGAAGCGCTCATCGCCATCTTCATAGTTAGTAGAGTTGAGCAAACATTTGCCCCCGGCAACTTTTAATCCGGCTTCCATTTTTTGCCACTCGGTGGAGTCCAGCATCAGCGGCAGCGTCACATTCGTTACCAGGCGCGACACCAGTTCTCGCATGTCATGTACGCCATCACGCCCAACATAATCGACGTTGACATCCAATACATGAGCACCTTCCCGTACCTGATCTTTGGCTAATGCAACTAAGCCATCCCAGTTTTCTGCATTCAGCATCTCCCGACATTTTTTAGAACCACTGGCATTAAGCCGTTCGCCCACAATTAAGAAAGAATTGTCCTGGTCGTAAGGCTGAGCCGCGTAGATCGACGCCGCAGAAGGGGTGTATTGCAGGGCTGGACGGGGAGAAATGGGGGATGGGGGAGATGAAGGGGGTGGGGGAGATAGGGGAGATGGGGGAGATAGGGGAGGTGGGGGAGAGGTGGGGGTGGCTAACTCCAGGCTTTTTCGGACGGGGCGATCTTTGGGCTTGAGGGTGGGGGCAACCTCTGCCAGTTGGCGAATGTGGTCAGGTCGGGTACCACAGCATCCACCGATCACCTGCACACCCAGGTCTTCGACAAAATGCATTAACGCCATCCGCAGCTCTAGCGGCGTCAGTTTGTAGTGGGCATGACCCCCAACGTTTTCAGGAATTCCGGCGTTGGGAATGCAGGAAATTACAAAGGGAGAGTTGGCAGACAAGTAGCGGATATGCTCTGCCATGCGATCGGGACCAGTGGCGCAGTTTAGCCCCAAAATATCAATCGGGTAGGGTTCCAGAATTGTCAGCATGGCAGCTGCATCTGAACCCACCAACATGGTTCCGGTGGTTTCCATCGTTACCGACACCATCAGGGGCAGGCGTTGCCCTTTTTTGGCTAAAACGTCTTCGATCGCATTCAGAGCCGCTTTAATTTGCAGCACATCCTGACAGGTTTCCACAATAAATAGATCAACGCCCCCGTCATATAGCCCTTCGGCTTGCTCGGCAAACGTGGCTTTCATCGTGTCGAAGTCGATGTGTCCGAGCGTTGGCAACTTGGTGGTGGGGCCTATCGATCCGGCAACAAAGCGTGGCTTTTCAGGCGTGGAATACTCTGCGGCACACCGTTTTGCCAATTCTGCGGCAAGTTTATTTAATTCATACGCCTGATCTGCCAGGTCATATTCGGCTAAAACCAGGGAGGTTGCGCCAAAGGTATCGGTTTCGATGACATCGGCTCCGGCTTCTAAAAACCCCCGGTGAACAATGGCGATCGCCTCTGGTTTCGTTTTAATTAAATATTCATTGCAGCCTTCGTACTCTGCCCCACCAAAATCTTCTGCGGTCAGATTTTGCACCTGAAGGTTGGTTCCCATGGCACCATCAAAAACCAAAACAGGGCGGTCAGGACTGTGGAGGCGTTCGAGAAAAAGGCTTTTCATAGGAAAAATGGCAGCTTGCAGAAGTGAAGGAATCAGTCAGCATGAGACGTCAGGATCGGGAATGAAATCAAACCAAAACTAAACGTCCGGATGGTATTGAACTGGCGATCGTTAGAAACAGGGATTTACTTAAGGTGTAATTGCTTGCGTAGGGGCATGGCATTCAGTAAAACGTCTTCGCTATTACCCCAGAGTCATCTGCCGAATGCCGCACCCGTACCAGTAGAAGGCTAAAGTTGCCGATCTTAACTAAATCCACGATCTTTAGGATCACACATTCATCAACCTGTAATCCGTTGAGAGAACGATGGCTCCGCCATCGTTCTCTCAATAAAGAATTGGGTTTGATTAGATTTGCGATCCTCAGTAGATCTAGATTATCAACCTCTTTCCATTCTGTGGTAGGGGTATACAAGTTTCTGCTAGTATGCTGTCAACCTGTGTTGAGTTGGACGGAGACTGATGGGGTATGAGAAAACTTGGATATCTGGTACTCTCGGCGGTCGTTTTCAGCGTATCTACCAGTGTCAATGCCTGGGCTGGCGATCGCCCCACATCCATGTCACACTCCCCAATACCAGCGACTCCAAGCCTTCAAATCGCCCAGACAGACGTCGAGTGTCGTCTGGTCAACCGCCAAATGGGAATCTATCAAGAACCGCGCACCGATAGCGAATCGTTAGGATTAGTCCAAGAAGGAGATGTAGTGCTGTTGGGCACCGGCAGTGGTTCGGGTTGGGCACGAATTGTTGAACCTGTGGTGGGTTGGATCGATGCGCGAAATTTGCGAGTGATTCGTTGCCCCAGTGGCATGGTCAGACCGCAACCCGTCCCCATCGATCCGATGCCCGATACCGAATGTGCCGTTGTCACCTACGAAGGCTTAGAAGGGTTGGCAATCTACGATCGCCCATCGTCTACGGCAACACCCCTGGGCAACTTACCGGCTCGTTTTAGAGCTACCTTAACCGGACGCAGTGTCAGCGATCGCATGGGACGGCAGTGGGTCGAAATTCGCACAGGTAATACAGTCGGCTGGGTGGCAGAAACCGGACCCACAGGCCCCGACAGCGGCTATAACATTCGCCGACTGCGATGTAGCGATATTGTGGGTTGAAAACATAACGCCGTTAGGGTCAGTATTCTGAATGGTGTTCTAGATCTGTTGTTAATTTTTGGGAAAGGCGCGGAGCGCGCCTTTCCCAAAAATTAACAACAGATTTGAAACCAGGTTTACAGCCATTTTCAATTGCTTAAGCTACAGATTTTTTGTTGTGTGCCGCGCGGAGCGCGGCACACAACAAAAAAATTAAACATATCCCAGCGCGAAGCGCTGTAAATAACTAACACCCCGCTAGAGATTACGGTTTACTCCCTGTGGTAACGTCACAGTAAACGTTGTCCCGATGCCCATCTCGCTATCAACCGTAACCTGCCCCCCGTGTAGATCGACGCAGGTTTTTACCACAGCTAAACCTAAGCCTGTACCAACAATATCGCCGACATTTTGACCCCGATAAAATGTTTCGTATAATCGTTGCTGATCGTCCGGAGCAATGCCAATCCCTTCATCTTTAACGTGAAAGATCACAGCGTCAGGGGCGCACTCCAAAATCAGCCAGACGGGACGTTCGGCTGACGAATACTTCAGCGCATTGGAGAGTAAGTTGGACAGGATAGAATGCAGCAGTTTGGTATCGACAGAAGCATGGGTAGAAGGACTGTGACACTGCCAACCAATTGAGCGTGAGGCATCGACGCTGTGTTGCACCGCTTCCATCACCTGGCGACAGAAAGGTGCCAAATCAATCCATTCAGGATGACATTCGAGTTTACCGGCTTCAGCTCGACTGAGGGTCAAAATATCGCTCAGCAACTGCGCCATCGTCTTAGCAGCTGTTTGAATGCGCGTCAGATTTTTTGTTTTTTTCTCTTCGTTCCAGGTGCGATCGCTACTCGCCAGCAATTGAGTTGAAACCAGGATAGTACTCAGCGGTGTGCGAAATTCATGGGACACCATGGAAAACAAACGCATTTTTAGATCGCTAATTTCTTTGGTTCGTTCCAGTTCTGCGGATCGTTGCTGCACCTCTAATTCCAGTTGGCTATTGGCTTCAAACAAAGCCGATTCGACTTGTTGACGTTCCGTCATTTGCCGTTGCAACAGATAATATACTCCCGCCAATAACGTCAAACTGAAGGCAATGCTGACTATATTGATCAACAACGTTTGCTGAAGATAGTGAGATGCCTGACGATCGCCTTGTTCCAATTGCGATCGCAGATTTTGTTCCATCTCTGCAATCCGTTGTTGGAGTTGGGGTGGCAATGCATCTGAGGTGTCCCCCGGCTGAGAGGATGCCAAGGTTTGAGCAAGCAACTGTTCTAACGCTGCCAACTGCTGCTGTTGACCGGGAGTATCGGGGGTTGCTTGACGAAGCTGCGAAATTTCTAGTTCAATCGCAGCGATCGCCGATGTAGACGGATCAGCTGAGACAGAGGAATTGGTTGAAGCAGCGGAATTAGGGACGGTGGCACGTTCACTGGGTCGAGTGGCAGCGTCTGGGGTGGATAATGACCGCAATCTGGATAGGCTGGCGATCGCCGTATAAGCCTGTTGCAATGCTTCTCGATTGTCAAACAAACGAGTCATGTTCTGATATGCCGACAGGTTAGCGCCGCCCAAAATTAGCAATACCAGCCCCACCCCCACGGCAATCATCTTTTTTTCTAGCAGCCATCTTGCCTGGGTTTGCTGAAGATTGCGCAACACCAGTTTTAATTTTTCTGCTTCAGCTGTTGCTGTATCGGCGCGTAACTGGCTTTGTTGATAGAGTTCAGCCCGATCGACATACGCCGCAGTCGGCATCAGAATTAGCAACCACTGGCGATCGGCGACCGCAAAACTGCGGCTACAAATCGCCGGAGTATAGTCAGAGGCAGAGTCGGATGGGGTGCCCCTATCGGTTACGGAATTTGGCGTTGAGTCTGCCAGCACTTGCTGCTGCTGAGACGCATAAAACGCCAGTAAACTCTCATCTTTGGAATTGGATTGATCTTGCAACGAAAAGTCGATGTGTTCCAAATTCAATCCATTTAAAGCAGACTGAACCACATCTGCCAGCCGAAACACCCCCAAGACAAATCCCTGAAGTTGCTCCCGACGCGCAACCCGATGCGCAGGACTACCGCCCTGTTGATAAATCGGCAAAATTACCAAAAACCCATATTGCTTTTGGGCTTCTTGCACCAGCTCAATCCGTCCACTGATGGCGATCGCCCCTGTATCTCGCGCCTTCTCCAATGCCGACCAGCGGGTTGGGTCAGAGGCTAGATCAAACCCCAACGCCAGTTGATTTTTACTCAACGGCTCGGTGTAATAAACCGGAAAATATTCATCCCGTTGTCGTGCCGGAATAATTTCACTATTGGCATCTTGCTCGGTAATACAAAACTGAGGAAACCCTTCAGCTTGCACCGTCTGTTCAAACTTCAGGCGATCGCTTTTCTGTAGACGAGGCAACCACTCCAACGCTTGAATACTCGGATGCCGTGCCAACGCCGGTTGGACAAACCGCTGAAAATCTGACCGTTTAATTTGCTCAGACGATGCAAACAGCTGACTAATCGATCGCAACACCTCAAAGCAGGTATCCACGCTTCTCTGTAAATTGCTAACCAGACTGTCAGCCCGCTCTTGAAGTTCAGTTTTCATGCCGATTAAAAACAACAACTTTTTTGGGAGAGTGCGGCTCCGCCGCACTCTCCCAAAAAAGTGATTCACGTTATTTTTATCAGTATCCTATCCGTTCCCTACTTTGTGTCTACCTTGAGCAAATCTGCAATCACCTTATGCTCTGCCGGAGGATCTTCGGGCATCACCTGACGGGTATCGGTAATCAGCCAGTCTAACGCCGCTGCCTGGACGTCAATCGAAGCCCCCGTTTTATCCACACAATAGCGTCCAAACACGAGCTTATCGACCAATCGCACCCCCGGTCCCAAACGGGAATACTCAAACACCACGCTGTTATCGACATTTGCACCACTACAAATATGGCAACTCGGTCCAATCATCGACGGCCCGATGATGGTTGCACCATCTTCAATCTGGGTCATGCCACCAATGTAAACAGGACCCTTTATATTGACTTTGTCCCAATTGACAGCGACATTCAGCCCTGTGTAGATGCCAGGAAAAACCTCGTGTCCCGGAATATCAACATTCCGCACTTTCCCCATCAGCACGTCGCGCACGGCTCGCCAATAGTCGGGGACTTTCCCGATATCCACCCATTCAAACTCCATGGAGATGCCGTAGAAAGGTGCCCCCATTTCTACCAATTTCGGAAACAGCTCACTACCAATGTCAAATTCGACGCCAGAGGGAATATAATTCAACACTTCTGGCTCAAAAATGTAAATCCCGGTGTTGATGTCGGTGCTAAGTGCTTCTTCAACAGACGGTTTCTCCTGGAAAGATTTGATCCGACCCTCCTCATCCGTCACCACAACCCCATAGCTGGGGACTTCTTCACGGGGAACAGACTTCATGATGACCGTGGCGATCGCCCCTTTCTCTCGGTGCCAGCGCACGGCTTCAGTTAGATCGAGATCAATTAACGCATCGCCGCATAACACGATAAAGGTGTCATCAAAAAATGGAGAAAAATCCTGGATGCGCTTCATCCCACCCGCAGAACCCAATGCCTTCCCAATCAGTTCACCATCTTCGATATAACCTTCAAAAGAGTAAGCAATTTGAACGCCAAAGCGCTGACCATCCCGGAAATAATTTTCGATCTCGTGGGCGAGATGGCTGACGTTAACCATAATTTGGTCAAAGCCATGCCGACGCAAAAGTTCGAGCAGAAATTCCATGACTGGCTTCTGCATAATTGGGATCATCGGCTTTGGAGTTGTGTAGGTAATAGGACGAATACGCGTACCCTTACCAGCAGCCAAAATCATCGCTTTCATATGAAATCCACTCGTCCGGGGCAACTTCAGGTGAGACTAAGTTCGACTAAGGTAGCTTGTAACAGTGTTTCACAAGCCTGCGATTTTGCCAGAAAGAAGATGGCAATTTTGCAGAATCTACATCGAACGGATCGGGCGAAGAACTCTTAAATTTACGTAAAATTCACGGGATTGCGCGAAATTACGGGAAAGCAAGTCGCCTTGCTCGGAGTTCTTCTTAAGGATAATCCAACTGGAAATGTTTCAAAAAGATTCCGGGTATCAATTTGGGTGGAGGAATTGAAGAGGTCACTGGATTCAGGGAATGATGTTTGGTTTGCAGACGCAGCCCACACACCAATGTTGTCAGACTGTCATTCTGTTCAAGAGGGGACAGCGAAGCCGTCCCCTCTTGAACAGAATGTTCTTTTAGAACGATCCGTTGGCGTCAATCCAGCAGGGCGATACTCGACAGATCGAGCGGCTCGATGCCCGTGGCTCCGTCAAATCGACGAACTTTGAGGTCTTGATAAAACTCCTCCTGGGCAAGTTCTACTTTAGACTGAGCAGAAAGAAACAGCAGTGCCCAGAATACACCCACGCGATCGCTCTGATCGGTATGATGAGCATTTTCTTGCCGGGTTGTTTCTGCGGCATCTGAGTTAACCCAGAGGTTGAGCAACAGCTCAAATTCCAACCACTCTTCCCCATGTTCCAATTCATCCCAATACTGGCTGAGAAATCCATCTAATGCGGCAGCCACTTCAGACAAATTTTCCTGGTGCGCCAATTGGGTAATTGCCCGCACTGCCTGACTGCGAGATTGGGGACGAGGCCGCCGGGCACGAATGCGTGGTTTTTGGTCGGCAACTGCTGCTGCCATTAACTCCAGTTGGGTAATCAGCTCCTTTAACGTTACGCGGCGATTTTGGATCGGTTGGGCAACGGCACGTCGTCTAATTTTTCGCTCTAAGTTGAGCGGCAAAGAACGAGGGTCGGCGTCGCCCTCCAAAAATTCTGTGTCTCCCTCTAGCAACTCTTCGGGCTGAATCGCATCCGATCGCGCCAGACTATCCGCTTTGAGCAACACCAACACAGACGCATACAAAAAAGCCTGACCCGATTGGGATAGGTCGGCTTCGTAGGGGGCTCTGCCAGCTTCACTACTTTGAACGGGTTGTAGTTGACTCAGGAATCGATCGATCACCTCAATCACCTTGACATCCCAGGGATCGATCTCCCCCCGTTCGGCTAAGTCAATTAAAAGTGCGATCGCATTTTGTGCCAGAGAGAGCGTCATGGATGGCAATTACCGAACGCTGATGTGAACGAAATAGACCGATATCAACACAATTAAAGAGAGAAGGAACAGTGGCACCCAAAGGCTAAGGAAATTGAGTGGATCGAACACAGCAGACAAGCAATGAAAGAGTAAACATTTTAGGGTCTGAGTAGAGACGCGATTCATCGCGTCTTTACCATCAGCCAATTTCTTCGTACAGGCTGCCTAAGAATCACAAATTAAATGAAACCTGAATGTTTATTAGTGGCAGCGCGGCGTTGCCGCGCTGCCACTAATAAAATTAAATCCACGCTCCTGAGTACATCGCACCATACGTGGGGGACGGAATTCGGCGCGATCGCCCCTGTACTCCCCAATCAAGGTCTAGCCATTGGCATAGACTTCTGTCACTTCTACATCAGAGACGCCATCATCATCGTCTTGTTTAGACGCCGGTAAGAGCCGTTGTTGTTCTTCTAACTCTACTCTGTAGCGCTGAAGATCTTGCTCAAGTTCTTGGATGCGATCGTCACGCTTTTGCAACTCGCGTCCCGATTCGAGTACCCGTTGCAATTGCGTCCATACGCTAAACACCCAGGCAAGCACCGCTCCAAATCCCATCGCCAAGATCAGCTCGATCGACAGGGGAGCCTGGACTTGAACATTTTGAATAATATGAATTACAGCTGGCTCAGTATTTTCAATACCGAAGAGTACAAGTGCCAGACAAATAACAAAGATGACCGTAAAGTTAACTTGACGCATCGACTGAATCCTCAATCTAGCTAATAATCTAGCGAATAACTAAATGACCTCAGATCCTATGGCTCTACGCAATCCAGTTAAGACATCAGAGGGGCGGAGGCGGTGCCCCCACGCAGGGGGTTCACCCCTGCACCCCGTCCTAAACCTAATGCGTGCCGCTATAAATTAAATAAAACCCGGACGATTATGTCTGGAAGTGCGCTTCCACAAATCTTTGGTTTTATTAAATTCACGATCCCAGTGTCCTAACGACAACAAGCGAGTATCGAACTAAAGTTTAACAGGTCATCGAAAAAAGTATATCCAACCCCTGGGCGATCGCCCGTTATTTCAGCACACCCAAGCCACCAATGGAACGAAAAAGCAGGGATGGTTGACCGATTCAATTTTTATTAACAAATGTTGCATTTTCACGCGGGGGATGGTCTGGAAGAGGGGTCAACAGTGCCTTGAGCAGCATTCCCAGGGCAACAAAACCCATGATGACCACCGTGCCAATACCCAGCGGACTGGGTATCCAGAAGGTGGCTTCCAGGTGGTTGATCTCGCCAGCCATCAGCGTCCACACCAGGCGATCGCCCTCCAGAGTTGGAGCTAACGCCAGGGCATTGGTCAGACTCTGGGCACCCCAGGGGGTTGAGAGGCTAAATTTCAGGTCAAATAAGGTGCCGGGATTGATCAGCAGGTTGCCCTCTGACGAGAGTAGACCCAGCGATCGCAGATCAACGTCGTAACTGAGGTGGTCGCGCAACACCAGGATTAGATTGCTCTCGCGGACGCTGAGATGTGATTGGATATCAGGCAAATCAAGTGGAGTATCGGTCTGGGTATCATCAGCGGCGATCGGGCGAAAGAACTGATTAAACTTGCTTTCTAACTCTTTGCTATTGCTAAACGGAATCGTGACGACAACATCCTCATCCGTTGGCTTTTGGGTGCGCCCTCCCAACTGTTTGGCGCGTTGGTCGATCTGCTTCAGCCATGCCTGGGTCGTAGCCCGATTCAAGCGGTTTAATTGCGCCAGTTGAATATGTTGCACGATCTCGCCGTGGTGTTGATCGAGGTAATGCACGTCGATATCAGACTGCACACATCCGGTCAGACCTACGGCTAGCACCACTGCACAGAGTACCAATGTGCGCTTTAACGGGATGGCGATCGCGCTCAACCACAAACTTACAGACATGCGACCTCAACAATGCAATTGCAGGATTAGGATTTATTCTTGCTGTGCAGGTTAATTCAGTACGGTGTTGTGGGGCGCAGAGCGCCCCACAACACCGTTTCTGTAATGAACGAACTTGCACACCGCTATATTCTCGCTGGTTTGAGGGTAGGGTTACAGCAATTCATTATGGAAACTTGAGGTTTATCAGTGGCAAACCTTGAGTTCCAACCAGTCAACACACCCCTTAACACTTTTCAAACGGGGCTAAGAGCGTTGATGTTTCGTGCCCTTTGGGCACGAAACATCAACGCTCTCAATACGCTTTTAGCTCAGCCAGAACAGATACCCTGCGATCAGGGCGATCGCCACCAATGCAATCCAGACAAAGGCATTATCTTTGGTATTCACGTTGCTCCAGTCCACTGGCTCTGGTTCTGCCGGGGGACGAGGGCGGGGCGATCGCGGTGTTTTAGGTTGTTGAGCCGCTTTAAACACCGTCTCCGCATCGTCCAGGTTCGTCAGATCGGGAATTTGGGTGAGCCATTCAGATTTAATCTGGAGCCGAGGAGCCTTGAGAATATAAAGCAACCGCTTGCCTTGTTTACGGGTATCCAGGTCAGGATGTTTACTGACTTGCTCACACAGGGCGATCGCCTCCGTCCGCTGGTCGGCTGCCTCGTAGGCGATGACCAACCAGATTTGAACCTCACCACTAAACCGAGATCGTTGTTCTAATAAATTGACGGCTTTTTCTAAATCTTGCACCGACTGACGATATTGCCCTCGTTCAAAGGCTGCTTTTCCAGAAACATATAACTTTCTGGCAACGTCTAGATTTTCCGAACTCACTAGATTTTCCGAACTCACACGCCTAATTCCTTGTCAACCCTATCAGCAAAAAAACAGTGCTACTGTTTTGAGTATGAAGTTGAACGAAAAACGTTCAACTTCTTCCCAGAATTCAGCCATATCCTAAAAAAGGTTCCTGAAAAAGGAACTTCTTTGCATTGTGACACGTCAGATTTTTTACGAGCGTTTTTCATCCGCAACGGGCAAGGGTTTAGCCGTCCCGATTTGCTCAAGGTAGCTCTACGAATTTTTGAGCATTCTACCCTCGCCTGCCAGCCTCACCTTAAAACGATTCATCCCCATCATTCACCCACCTTTCGAGGTAGACCTATGCGCTCCATCCAGCATTATCTGGGCAACTGGTTCACGACCACCCAAAAACTTACCCCGGCGATCGCACTCTTGTCATTAACCAGTCTGGGGCTACTGGCTGAAGCACCCAGGGCAAACGCAGATGAAGTCGTGGTGAATGGCGGCTTAACCATTCGAGTTGGCGAAGTCTATCCCAGTCAGCAGACTTATCCTTCTTCCTATGTGATTCAAAACCCTACGTATCCAACCGTTTCAGGAACTGTTGTAGACCCAGGTGCCTACTACTATTACAACTCCGTTACTCCCTACCCCAGAACCAGCAACGGTATTGTGAACTCCACACTGATTAATCCAGTGGTGATCAATTCTCCTATCGTCAACTCGACGCTAATCAACCCGGTGATTGTAGACTCCCAGCGCAATCCGCACCGAACGATAAGAACCAGTACCTACAACAGCTACAGTGGATTTCGTCCGTCTTGTACGTTGATGGCAGAATACCGAGCTGCTTGCAACTACGGTCGCTAAGTACATCGCACCATAAGTAGGGGACAGAGAATTCGGGGTGCAGGGGTGGAACCCCTGGCTGGGGGCTGCGCCCCCAAACCCCCTGGTTTTATTTCCGAATCCTATCTGTGAATAACAATACTAAGGGTCACAGATTCATTAACCTGTAATTCTTCTTGGCAAAGCGACGGCTCCGCCGTCGCTTTGCCAAGAAGAATTAGGTTTTATTCAATCCACGATCCAAAGGAATGGGAGTGATTTAATCATGCAGTTTGATCCCACGGATTGAATAATCTAATAGCTGCATCGGATGCAGGACGGGAACCGATTTATCTTGCAGCTGTAAATGTTTGCTGATCTGGACAAAACAGCCAATGTTGGCAGAAGCGATCGCCTCTGCGCCGGTATTGAGTAAATTCCTTACCTTTTGCCGACCCAATTCTTCGGCTACGTCTGGCTGCAAAATATTGTAAACTCCAGCACTGCCACAACACAGCGCCGCATCCACAGGCTCTCTCAACTGCACCCCTGGAATTTGGCGCAAGAGTTGCCGGGGTTGCAAACTAATTTTCTGCCCATGCAACATATGGCAGGCATCTTGGTAAACCAGCGTCAGAGGTTTGTCTTGCAACGGAGCCAGCGGCGCAGTCAGCCCAACCGATGCTAAAAATTCCTGGACATCTCTCACCTGGCTGGCAAACTGTTTTGCCTGGTCTGCATACCGTGGGTCATCCTGCAAAATAGCACCGTATTCCTTCAGCGTATGCCCACATCCAGAGGCGTTGACCAACACCGCATCGACCCCTGTGTCCGCGAAACTATCGATCATCTGTCGGGCTAGCGTCTGCGTTTGTGCCTCTTGACCTTGATGATGCGAGAGAGCCGCACAGCATCCTTGAGACTTAGGAATGACAACCTCACAGCCATTGGCAGTCAAGACTCTGACCGTTGCCGCATTCACTTCAGGGTTAAACAACCGCTGCACACATCCCAATATCAGACCCACGCGATATCGTTTTTTTCCAGTTGCCGGAACGATTTCGGGTAACGAGTCCACAAAGGCTTCCGGCGGAATTGGAGGCAACATCGACTCCATCGCTGCCAGTTGAGGCGAAATTTGGTTTAAAAACCCTAGCGATCGCACCAGCTTCTGAAATCCTGATTTCTGATATAGCCCCAACGGTCGTAACAACAATCGCATCCGCTGCGGATAGGGGAACGTAGAAAAAATCAACTTTCGCAATAATGTTTCAGGCAGCGATCGCACATGATTTCGTTCCACTTGCGGACGGGTTGCTGCAATCAGCTTGTCATATTGCACCCCTGACGGACAGGTCGTCACACACGCTAAACACCCCAAACACGAATCAAAATGCTGCACGGTCGCCGCAGAAAGCGGAGCCTGCCCTTCATTCACCGCATCCATCAGATAAATTCGTCCCCGTGGCGAATCTGTCTCTTTGCCAATGACTCGATAACTGGGGCACGTAGCCAAACAAAAGCCACAGTGGACGCAGGTATCAATTAATTGCGGAGCAGGCGGGTTATGGCTATCAAAGCCTTTCATGACTCCCAGTTCCGGGGCTACGGCTCTATCAGAGGTCATGGGGGTAGCTGAATCAGACGAATCGGCAATCAAAGGTTCTGGAGAATACATGCCAAAAATTTCAACGCAGTAGAGGGATTAGAGCAAATCGATATGGGCAGGGGTTGCTAACGGGGTGAGAGGAGTTTTGCCTGCGGCAAAACTCCTCTCACCCAAACCCATAGGGTTCAAATACCGCCGACAAATCGATGGGGGCAGAGCACATTGTCTGGATCAAACTGATGTTTGAGGTTTTGCATAATTGTCAGAGCATTCCCGGTATAGCCCCAGACATCAACCGCCTGTTTTAGCGACGACGGCGCTTCTAATATCGTCAGAAAACCACCCTGGGCTTGGCACAGCTGACGCAGATTGCGTAAGGTTTTTGCGTCAACCGTTTCACCACTCACCCGAAACATTCCTAAGCCACTGGCTGCATGGATCACACCGGCCTGCATCAGCGGCAACATGGCGCTAATTTTGTCTAACACGGTAATGGCATGGGATGGGAATACTCCTATTTTGCAAGTTAACGACGGTTCTGGGTTGCCACCCTCCAACGAGGTTTGCAATGTTTGCCATAGCTGCACCTCATCATTGCCTTGCAAACACGTGCCACTCAAGTTCAAAGCTTGCCCGACCTGAAGCAACTGGTCAGCTTGCTGCTCAACGCTAACCTCTAAATTTTGAAACCGGACGATCGCTCCCATGCCATTTCCCAGACCCAACCGGGCAATCGTTTGATAGGGAACGAGTTCAGCCGCAGCGGGGGTTAGAGCTGACGCCAACAAGGTATGCATAGCACGGGCGATCGCCTCGGTTGAGCCGGTCAAAACCACGGTACGCGAGGCTTCTGGTAACGGATAGGTGCGAAAGGTCACCTGGGTGATAATCCCCAATGTGCCAAACGATCCGGTCAACAGCTTCATCAGGTCATATCCAGCAACATTTTTAACCACCCGTCCCCCAGCTTTCACCAACTGCCCATCAGCGCGGATAAAGGAAACCCCAATCAACATATCGCGAATTCCACCATAACGCTGCCGCAGGGCACCTGTGTCGGCTGTTGCGACAATTCCCCCCAGCGAAGCCGAGGTCGAGCAGGATGGATCAATCGCTAACCACTGATTTGCCTCTGCCAAACGGGTCTGCAACCCGGCAAATTGCACCCCCGCTTCTGCGGTGAGGGTCAAATCTCCTACCGCATGTTCGACCAGGCGATTGAGCCGTTGGGTGCTGACTGCCAGTTGGATGCCGTCTGCCACCCCACCCCAGCCTAATTTGCTGCCATACCCAAACGGCAATACCCGCCAGCGATTGCGATGGGCACACCGCATCACCTCTCCCAGTTCGGCTGAAGTCGTGGGAAACACCACACAGTCTGGTTGGCTATGGGGCACAAGAGCTGACGAAATCTGAGTCCTGAGGCTAGGTTCCAGGCGTTCCCAAGATTCAATCCCTGTGGCTCCGACAATTGTTGCTAATTCAGAGGCGATCGCACTCATGGGCTTGTTAATACCAGTTAGATCCAATTAAAAGTTCTACAGCAGGGTGCAGGGGTTCCACCCCTGCGTGGGGGCGCAGCCCCCACACCCCATGTTGCAAAATTTAGTGTTCGCAACACTAGTAAACTCACTCAACCGCAGCGGATTCTCAACCGCTCTCCTTTGTCACGTGCTGCCTTTAGACTCCTCATAAAAATAATTCGAATAACTTTTTTGGGAGAGTGCGGCTCTGCCGCACTCTCCCAAAAAAGTTGCGGTTTTTAATTTTGTAAGGAGCCTTAGGCTTTAAACTAATAGTCTCATCCCTGGTCTCTCCCTGAAAAATGAAATCTGGTAGGGTTGAGATTGTATGAATGGGCACTTTCCGGTTCCCGATGCGTCGTAGCTGAAAGAATACAGAAATTCCTATTGAACTTGTCTTCCGGCTCAAGTTCGTTCATCATTCGTATTCAGCCCTTGAGCAGTCATTATTGTCAGTATTTCTCGACATCAAACTTATGTCTTCTGTAGGACCCTCTCTTCAACGTGTTTTATCAGCCCTAGCGATCGCAGGTACGGTAGTTACTGCCCTGCCCATCGTCAGTCTGGCACAAGGAACTCCTGGGTTAACGATCTTTAGTGGAGTCGATCGAGCCAATGAGTTGGGTTTCCACCTCAACGATGGCAGACCTAGCCGCCCCGATCGCTACTATTTGAGAATTCCCGCAGACAAAATGACGCTGGCGGTCGATCAATTTACAGTCAGCTACCCAGAAACCTATCGCGGCAGATTTGACCCTGACCGGGTAGAAATTCGAATTCGCGGAGACGAAGTCCCTCTGAACGAAGTCATCTGGGATCAAGAAAATCGCGTCATCGAAATCTATCCCGAAACGCCCATTCCCGCAGGAACACGCGTTGAGCTAGTCTTGTCCAATGTACGCAACCCGAATAGCGTTGGCACCCATTATTTCAATGCACTGGTGCGGTCTCCAGGCGATTTACCCCTGCTGCGATACCTGGGCACCTGGATCTTGACCATCGGTGACAACTAAACCCACATTCCTACATCTCAGTATCGGCTTAAATTTAAATAGGGCAGATCATGATTGGGAGCCGCGCTTTGCGCGGCTCCCAATCATGATCTGTTCTGTAATTAAATTAAAGCTGGAAGCAAGTGGTTCTTGAGGGATTACCCCCGATTAACCAAAATTTGCCTTGGAATAGGTCTATAGAAAGTGGTATAGTTGTAGACTGTGACTTTTTAAGAATTTGACATCTTTGGGAGCGATCGCCTTATGACTAAGCGCACTCTGGGAGGAACCAGTCGCAAACGGAAACGAGTTTCCGGTTTTAGAGCTAGAATGCGGAGCCACACAGGCAGACGAGTCATCAAAGCTCGTCGTAGCAAGGGTCGTGTCAGGCTCGCTGTCGTCTAATTTTTGTTGGCAGATGTTGCCATTGATTAAACTATTGGCTTTCCTAATCCAGGGCACTTGAGCTAAAGATTCCAGCTTTTGTCGGTTTGTGTCTCAGATAGATTGCGTATAGGGTTGAAATGCTCACACTATGAGCGTTTCAATGACCTTATCAACCTATCTAGAACGTCACTTTGCACCCGTGCCCTGATGATTAGCAGCCCCATTTATCGTTAAATTGTGGCTCTTCCTAAAGCGCATCGGCTCAGAAAGCGCGAAGACTTTAACGCTGTCTATCAGCTCGGCTCACGCCGTTCTACAGCACATCTCACCCTGAGAGCCCTGCATCGACCCTACCCATCTGCGGATGCCAAGCCATTGAGTCTGGGCGAGCCTACTGAAAAAAGCTATCCGCCCACCTGTTTTGGTATTTCGATTAGTCAGAAGGTTAGTAAACGAGCAGTGGTACGCAACCGAATTAAACGTAGAATTCGAGCGGCTTTGCATCAACTTTTACCTCGTGTCATGCCTGGTTGGAAGGTGGTTGTAGTAGTTCGACCGCAAGCAATCCAGTGCGATTATGAAAGTTTTCTGCAAGAATTAGAGCAGTTACTCATCAGTGCCGAGGTTATCCATGGGCATTAAAGAAGACGTTTATTATGAAGGTGGTCCCCACATTGGAGACCTAATTATAAATATCTTGTTAGGGTTTACTGTGATTTGCTTACCCCTGACCGTAGGTGCGATCGTGCGTGCGTTCTGGCTGCGCTATCGCATTACCAGCCGACGAGTCTCGGTAACAGGTGGATGGATGGGGCGCGATCGCTCTGACATCATCTATTCAGAAATCGCAAAAATTATCACTGTGCCCCGTGGCTTAGGCTTTTGGGGAGATATGGTGCTAACGCTCAAAGATGGAAGTCGTCTGGAAATGAGGGCAGTACCTCAGTTTCGAGAAATGTATAACTACATCTACGAAAGACTTTCGACTCAGGCACAAAATGCCAGCGGCGTGCTAGGGCAGAGCAATAATTAGTCTGATTAACATCAGCTATATGCTCTCCGGAACTCAGCATCATTAAAACTCAGATCTAAAACCCTGTGCTGCTCGCGCAGCGGGTGGCATAGGGATTTTAAGGCTGTACGTTTAATCATGAGTACCGACCGAATAGCAAAGAAAATTCCGTGATGTATGGATGTTTATGCATTACCTCGTTTATTCTCAGGTAAGCTAGACTCGAAAAATTCAAAGAACGCAGGTTGACTTAGGGCACATGGATTTTGGCGTTGGGTTTCTCTCTAACAATGTAATGTTACCGATCCTGGACTTCTTTTACGGGATCCTTCCTAGCTATGGTCTGGCGATCGTAGCACTGACTTTGGTGGTTCGGTTTGCTCTCTACCCACTCAGCGCTGGCTCAATCCGCAGCATGAGGCGGATGAAAGTGACACAACCCGTCATGCAAAAGCGCGTCAAGGAAATCCAAGAGCGCTATAAAGATGACGCAGCAAAGCAACAAGAAGAGATGGGGAAAGTCTACAAAGAGTTTGGCAACCCATTAGCAGGTTGCTTCCCCGTGATCTTGCAGATGCCAATCTTGTTTGCGCTATTTGCTACCCTGAGAGGTTCACCCTTCTCCGATGTCAACTATTCCCTCAATCTGCAAATCTTACCCCCCGAACAGATCGAACAGATTCAACCGCGCGCCTTTACTTCCAATCCCCAAAATATCTATGTTTCTGATGGGGTTCACGATAAGGTTGTGGCGTTGATTCCCGGTGGTAATCGGCTTGCCGTGGGTGAAAAAACTAGCGTAGAGTTTCAAACGGCTAGCGGCAAACCCTTGGCTGAGTTGCTGGCAGACTACCCAGAGACAGCACCTGAAATCATTCCCCATTGGACGGTTACGAAAGGTGAAGACCGGATCAAAATCGATGCCAACGGCAATATCGAAGCGTTACAACCGGGTGATGTGACTCTACAGGGAACCATTCCGGGTCTGGCGGCTGATAAAGGATTTTTGTTTATTAGTGCGTTAGGTCGAGTCGGTGCTTTTGAAGAAGATGGTGCCATCCACTGGGACATCATCGCTATGGTGCTTGGCTTCGGCATCAGCTTGTACATTAACCAGCTTCTATCAGGTCAGGGTCAAGGAGCATCTGCTAACCCCAACCAGGCAGCAGTGAATCGATTCACCCCCATCCTCTTTTCCGGAATGTTCTTGTTCTTTCCGCTTCCGGCAGGGGTGTTGATGTATATGCTGATTGCAAATATCTTCCAAACCTTCCAAACCTTTATTCTGTCGAAAGAACCTTTGCCAGAAAATCTGCAAAAGATTGTCGAAGAAGAAGAGAAAAAGACAGCAGTCAGTGAGGGTGGTTCAGGTCGAGAATCGTTGCCGTTCGAACCCGGTCGTTCTAAGAAAAAGGCTTGATTCACATGATAGAGGATAGTCAGATTCAGCAACGCGGTAAAGATTGGCTTGAACAGTTTTTCAAGCTGGCAGGCTTTCCTGTGCAAATTCAAACGGATGATATTGAGCGTCCGGATGGCAGTTGCTGGCTGACTATTCCTGCTGAAGCCCTGTCTGCCGAACAACTCAGCCTGCTGATTGGCGAGAGTGGGCATGTGCTGGACTCAATCCAGTATTTGATCAATTCCACCTTAAATATTGGTCAACCGAAAGATTTACAGCACGCTTACACGATAGAACTAAATCACTACCGGGCAAACCGTCAGTTAGAGCTGCAAGCCATGGCAGATGAAGCCGTCAGCCAGGTACGCGAGACGGGTCGGGAGTTTGAAATGGCAGCTTTGTCTGCGGCAGAGCGGAGGCAAGTGCATACGATGCTGGAGGGTTTTGAAGATCTAGAAACCTACAGCCGTGGGCAAGAACCCGATCGCCGTCTGGTGGTGCGGCTTGTCGAAGTGAGTTAGGGCTTTTGGGATCGGATAGGAGGTCTGCTCATGGATATGATCTATATTCCTAATCTAGCGAAAGTTTTTGAACAAACCGAGACGATCGCCTTTCAAGAATATCTACCGGGAATGGAAACACTGACTCCGGTTCAGGGAGAGATCAAAGTTTCCCATCGCGGTAATTATCTAGAAGTGGTTGCCTACGCAGAAACGATCGTGACACTAACCTGCGATCGCTGTTTGCAAAACTATAACTATCGCCTTGCCATCAAAAATTCTGAGATGATGTGGCTGCAAGAGGGTGGAGAAAACCCGGATGCCTATCCCTTAGAACGAGAGATTGGGGTGGATGATCTAGTCGAAATTTTGCCATCAGATGGCTATTTTGACCCAGCTGCCTGGCTTTATGAACAACTATGCTTGGGGATTCCGCATCGGCAATTGTGCGATCGCAACTGCCAGGGCATCCAGTTCAGTGATCCAGCGGTTGAACCAGAGATTCGAGATCAACGCTGGGCATCTCTGGAAACGTTCAAACAAAACTTACTGAATTAAGACACCGAGACATAGCCATTCTCAACGGTGTGAAGTAAAAATTATTGAGAGAGAGCCGCGCTCCGCGCGGCTCTCTCAATTGTCGTAATGTATTCAGACACAAAGCGTCACTGGATAAAATCCCAGTTTTGATGGGGCGCGGCGACGCCGCGCCCCATCAAAACTGGGATTTTATTCAACCGCAGATCCCCAAGCTCTCCGCCTGGGTCTATACTACCGGAAGGCACACATGAATGGGTCGAGCCAATGAGCTTTAGCGAGGAATTTGAACTATTGCTGCGTGCTCGTTACTCTCTCATCTACATCCCCACTCGGGAAGAAGAGAGAGTCGAGGCAGCGATCATCCAATCTGCCAAGCGCCAGGGCAATCGGGGAGTTTATATATGGGATTTTGTCGATGGCTACCAGGGTAACCCCAATGATGCTGGGTTTGGGCGACGCAATCCCCTTCAGGCATTAGAGCTGGCAGAAAAACTGCCAGAGACTGTCTCCGCTGTATTTATCTTGAGAGACTTTCATCGCTTTCTTGATGACGTGGCAATAGCGCGTAAGCTACGGAATTTAGCAAGGCTGTTGAAATCTCAACCGAAAAATATTGTCATCTTGTCGTCTCAGATCACGATTCCTGATGATTTGAGTGAAGTGCTGACCATTGTAGAATTCCCCCTGCCCGACCATACAGACATTCAGATTGAGTTAGAACGTCTGGTGGCATCGACTGGAAAATCTTTAGAGCCAAAAGTTTTAGATGAGTTTGTTCGGTCGTGTCAAGGGCTGTCGATGGAACGAATTCGACGCATTCTAGCACGGGCGATCGCCACTCATGGAGAACTGCAACCTGATGATGTCGAACTCATTCTCGAAGAAAAACGGCAGACGATTCGGCAAACTCAAATCCTTGATTTTTATCCTGCCGTCGAGAAAATCTCAGACATTGGCGGTCTGGATAATTTAAAAGATTGGTTGATCCGACGAGGCAGTGCTTTTTCCGAACGGGCGCGGCAATATGGCTTACCCCACCCCAGAGGCTTACTACTGGTGGGCATTCAAGGTACCGGAAAATCCCTCACCGCCAAGGCGATCGCCCATCACTGGCATCTTCCTTTATTGCGGCTGGATGTGGGGCGGCTGTTTGCTGGACTGGTCGGCGAATCAGAATCGCGCACTCGGCAAATGATCCAACTGGCAGAGGCACTGGCTCCCTGCATTTTGTGGATCGATGAAATTGATAAAGCCTTTTCGGGATTTGATGGGAGGGGCGACTCCGGGACAACAGGTCGGGTGTTCGGCACCTTTATTACCTGGCTGTCAGAAAAGACGTCCTCGGTTTTTGTGGTAGCCACTGCCAATAACATCCAATCTCTGCCGCCAGAAATGCTACGGCGGGGACGGTTTGACGAAATCTTTTTTGTCGGTTTGCCCAACCAGGATGAAAGGCGCGAAATATTTTCCGTTCATCTATCCCGCCTTCGTCCCCACAATGTCAAAGGCTATGATGTAGAGCGCCTTGCTTACGAAACTCCTGATTTTTCGGGAGCTGAGATCGAACAAATTTTGATTGAAGCGATGCACATTGGCTTTAGTCAAAACCGCGACTTTACGACAGAAGATGTGCTGGAGGCAGCCAGCCAGCTTGTGCCCCTGGCGCGTACCGCACAAGAACAAATCGACTTTTTGCAAGAGTGGGCAGCCTCTGGGAAAGCTCGACTGGCATCGCGGCAAACCAGTTTGGGGAGCCGGATTCAGCAACAACCATTGTAATTTTGTTGATGGTTGCTGCGTGGGCTTTGCCCGCGCAGTAACCATCCTTTATTTTTAACAGCTACCTGCTGATTTATTCGAGAAACTGAATCACTTTTACCGTGGCGTCTGCCAAGGTCTGAAAACTTAAGGCAGTACCTTCAATCCGTTGTAGCTGTCCTATGGCTCGACTACAGGGCATTCCATATTTTGCCAATACGCGATCGCTGGCAATTTTATAAGCGGTACGCGATCGCTCCACAAAATCTGCCAACGTGTATTCATGATCGGCAGCAAAGTACTCAGTCACAATCAGCGACGGAGAATAACAGATATCTTGCGAACCGTCGGGCCATTGAACTTTAAATCGGATTTCAGGCATAGGTGGGAAAAGTTTTGAATTTTGAGTTATTAATATCAAATCTGCCCATGAATTATAGCGATTGAGCTAACAGCTAATAGCTAACAGCTATTAGCTAACAACTTTGCTCGATAGTGGTGAAGATGCAACCGCGCAGAAGCTTCCCAAGTGTAGTGGGATAGGATCGTTTGACTTGTTTGAATTAGAGTTTGAGCCAGAGAAGACTGGGTGATTAGCCGCATAGCATGAGCGATCGCGTTAGGAGAATCAGGTTCAACCAACAGCGCTTGCTGGTCTGACAAAAATTCGGTAAAAGGAGCCTGATTTGACGTGATCACAGGCAGTCCAGAGGCGATCGCTTCCAGAATTACCAACCCCCAACCTTCTTTTGTAGACGGAAAGACAAACGCATCCGCCGTTCGATAAAGCGCTGGCAAATCATCATCATCAATCACCCCCGGTAAAATCAATGAGGTGTCAATGGGTACACCCAATGACGTTGCCAGAGCAAAAAAATCATCTCGGTACGTCTGGTAATCAAACAAGGTTGCACCTCCCGCAATCACCAGTTGCGCATGAGGATACGATTCTAGAACTTGAGCAAAAGCGTGTAACAGATTAATAGAGTTTTTTCGGGGTTCAATGCCTCCAACCGTGAGATAAATCGGAGATCCATGCAATCCCAAGCGCTGTTTCAGCGCAGATTCAGAGCCATCGGAACGTGCAGAAAAGCGGTGTAGATTGACGGCATTCATCACTTTGGGTGCGTCAATATTGTAGTGGTGCAGGAGTTCTGTTTGCCAGCGATCGCTCACACAAAAACACAGATCTGGCTCGTAGATCGAGCGTTCCTGACACGCTTGTAAATACGGACTGGCATAATCTTCAATGTGATGCACCGTCCGAAAAAAATGGGGTATTTTTCGTTGTTCTCGCAACCTCAATAATGCGTTGGCTGAAATACAATCTTGTGCGTGATACAGATCGTAGATTTGGGGTTCATCAGCGAGATAATCGACAAATTCTTGAATGCGTTGTTGAATCAGAGCATCCATTTCGGATGGCGCAGGTTTTGCCGGAACCAATTCGACTTTACAGGACAGCGATCGCCCAAATCCTGAACCGTCTTTATCCAATGCATATACACAAACAGAATGCCCTAACGCCTGCAATGCCTCTGCCAGCTCTAAGGTATGCACTACACTGCCTCTGGGCTTTGTAGAATAGGTCAGGAAGGCGATTTTTAACGCTTCAACATTCATCATCCTGCTCTACCCGAAAATCCTGTTAACCGCTGTTGTGCTAAATCCCAAAATAAGACCGATTCAGAGTGCGATCGCAAGATTAACTGTTGCCCCGGTTCCATTGCTCCGATCACATCACACACTAACTGACGCTGTTGAAAATGACGCTGAACTGCTTCAACGTTTTCGGGGCGAACGCTGAGCAAAAACCCATAACTGGGAAAGCTAATTAACCACCGTGCGAACGGCAATGTATCCGGACAGGGAACTCGATCTAAATCTAAACGTGCCCCACAACCAGATGTTTCCATCAGCATCAACACCGTGCCCAAAATACCACCCATGCTGATGTCTTTGCCCGCATCGCACAACCCAGTTTCTGCCAACTGGGGCAATAGCTCTAGATCTGCTCGTAGTTGAGTTGCTTCAGCTAGGGTTGCCGCATCCCAAAAGGGATAGTCGGGGTGGGGCTTGCCGCGTAAATCAACAGCCATCATCAAAGCATCACCGGGTCGGGCATTGAAGCTGGTCATCAATCGCGTCGCTCGTCCTAAGATAGCGACGGATAAGGCATTGTAAGGGCTGTGGCAGTTTGTATGTCCGCCCACGATGGGAACGTTATAGCGCTGGGAAGCGGCTTGCATCCCTGCCCAAATCGGCTGAACAACGCTGGTAGATTGACTCCAAATCGTATCCACGACGGCGATCGGACGACCTCCCATGGCATAAATGTCACTCACGTTGACCAATACCGCACACCAACCGGCAAACCAGGGTTCTGATTCCAGCAGCGATGGCAGAATGCCCTCAGATGCCAACAGCAAGTAGCCATTTGCATCAGGAATAGCAGCGCAATCATCACCCAGGCGGATGCTTCCAGAAGCCTGAAACTTAGGGTCTATTGAGACGGATTGAATATCTTGCTTGTGCAAAATACCCAGCGATCGCCGTAATTGATCTGCCATCTCTGATAGCACCTCTGTCTCCACAATCCCACCCTTCATCTTTTTATCCTTTGATATAGCGCTACCCGCTTAGATTGAGTACGGGGTATGGGGGTAGAACCCCACGCAGGGGGCGGTGCCCCCTGTACCCCCTGTCCTGAATCAACTTGCATATTTCTATAAGATCAAATGCAATCAACCTGTCATTCATGATTGTAAGAGCATGGACGAACCCCGGCTCTTACAACCATGAATCGGGAGTTTATCCTAAGGAGCAGTAAAGAAATAACATGATCTGGGCTGTTAGCCGTTGGCTAATAGCTAATAGCCAGACAAAACCATGAAATTATTTTTCAACAAGCCCTAAGAGGATGTTTTAAAGTCTTATTGTCGGTAGCACAAGATTTCAGATCCCCCTAAATCCCCCTTCAAAAGGGGGACTTCCGAACCAATTCCCCCCTTTTGAAGGGGGGCTAGGGGGGATCAGCCAGTGCTTAAAATTACAATAGTCCACTTTTCAAACACCCTCTAAGATGCTGCTTGAGCTTGCAGCGGTGGTATAGGACGTGATTCTGTCCCCGGTGGATAAGCGCTTAGATCAGCTTCCATTAAGTGATGCGGGCGATCGCGAATGCTGATTTCGTCTAAAGATTGCCAATGCAATCGACGAAAGAATCGGACATTTTGCATCTGCACGGTTGCTAAAAAGCGATCGCAACCCCAGGTATTAGCCGTCGTAACGGCTTTATAAATCAAGCCTTTGCCGATTTGTCCGACCCGACGATAATCTGTATGCACACCCAACCGTCCCCCATACCACAGCCCTGGTTCGGGTTCGTAAATCCGCACAACACCGACTACACGCTGGGTGAAAGGTGTTTCCTGAGCGATCGCAACAATGGGATAGGCATAGGCATCTATTTCATCTTCATCACTGTCGTGAAATAATCCTTGCTCCTGACAGAAAATAGCTTGACGTAAGCCAAAGTAAGCATTGATATTGCCCTTAGATAGGGCTAACTCAAAGCGATAGTGCGGATAAGACACGACTTGAAACCCCTATTTTTCAAACGTAGAGAGCGCGGAACAAGCCCCACATTTGGCACATCCCGCATGGATATCAGCAGATGACATCCCGGATTGTTGCAACAACAGCCCCACTCGTTGATAGAGTTCGTACATGAAATCACTATCGGGTGCAGGATGATGAGCCAGGGGCGTATCGGTAATCGGCACAAAGGGCACGACAAAGGGATAAACACCCAACTGAATCAGGCGATCGCAGGCTTCTACTAAGGTTTCCAGGCTATCTCCTAAACCCGCTAACAAGTAGGTACTAACCTGCCCCCAACCAAAGACTTGAACAGCTGCCGCAAATGCTTCATAGTAATAGCTCAACGGCACAGTCGCTTTCCCCGGCATAATCTTGGTTCGTACGTCTGGATCAACAGCTTCCAAATGCATCCCCAAGCTATCAATGCCAGCCGCTTTCATCCGCTCAAACCAGATGAAGTCATCCGGAGGCTCACACTGAGCTTGAATCGGCAGGTTCACCTTCGCTTTGATGGCTTTGGCACATTCAGCCAGGTAGGCAGCCCCGCGATCGCTGGTATTGGGCGTTCCCGAGGTCATCACCATATGCTTCACCCCATCTAACCGCACTGCCGCCTCTGCAACTTCTGCCAGTTGGGCTGGCGTTTTACGAGCGATGGTGCGATCAGCGTCGAGAGATTTTTCGATGGCACAAAACTGACACGCCGTTGCCGGATCACGATAACGCATACAGGTTTGCAAAACCGTTGTTGCCAACACATCATGACTATGAAGTAGGGCAATTTTAGAGTACGGAATGCCATCAACCGTTTTTAAGCTATAAAACTGGGGCTGTTTGGGAAAATAAATCGGAGCGATCGCCTGATGGTCTCGTTCTAATGCAATCTGTCCTGTTACGCGGTCTACACTGGCATGATAGGGAGACTGCACAGCCGTTCCCGTAAATACCGGAATCATCACTGTTGTATCACCGACCGTAACCGCCTTGTGGTCAGAAGGTCCGGCACCACCTTTGCGACCATCAGCCCCAACATTTTGCTCGACTAGCTTCAGCCCATGCGACTGGAGTTCTGTGATTAATCGTTGTTTATCCATATGGAGTTAGAGACGCGATCAATCACGTCTGTAGGATTTAGGTATCTGTAAACACGCGATGAATCGCATCTGCACGATTCGGGCGTAATTCATCATGTTTGTATGAATTATGGTTGAACTTGTCGCAGAGATTCAGGGTTTAGAGGTCGGATTGGAACGCTCACTATCTACGATCAGAGATGCGTTATGAGGTTGAATAGAAACTGGGTACGATGGGGGATCGATCGTGCCTGATAGATCGGTTTCAGTGACGTCTCTTACAATTTTGACAGCAGGATCACGACTCATTACCGTCTGCGCTTGCATATTGACCTGCAATTGCAGCAAATCAGGTCGAGCATAGTGACCCACCGCATCCATCATCCGCTTACGTTTGGTGATCAACGAAATGTCTAAATCTGCGATCGCTATGCCTTCGCCGTCCGTAATCGGAGTACAGAGGTGAGATCCTTCGGGGCTAATAATGGCAGTATTACAGCCCCCACTTAAGACTCGTTGCAGCGTTTCATCTGGTGTAATTTGCTGAACTTGTTCAGCAGACAGCCAACCCGTTGAGTTGACAACAAAACAACCCGATTCTAAAGCATGATGGCGAATGGTAACGTCGATTTGATCCGCAAAAATTTGCCCGACCATTGAACCCGGAAACTGCGCACAATGGATTTGTTCATGCTGTGCCATCAAGGCAAACCGAGCTAAGGGATTGTAATGCTCCCAGCACGCCAAAGCCCCCAACTTACCAACCGCCGTATCTACAACATGCAAGCCAGAGCCATCCCCCTGCCCCCAAACCATGCGTTCGTGATAGGTCGGTGTCATTTTACGACGCTTCAATACCAGTGTGCCATCGGCATCAAACATCAACTGAGTGTTATACAGTGAGCCATGATCACGCTCATTCACACCCAGCACCACTACCACACCATAAGAACGCGCCGCCCGACTCACTGCATCCGTGACCGGCCCCGGCACAACGACCGCTTCCTCATACAGCCGCATATGCTCTTTGCCCATCAGTACGGGCGGTTGCACAAACGAAAAATAAGGATAGTAAGGAATGATGGTTTCGGGAAAGACCACAAGTTGCGCCCCGGCTTTGGCAGCATTGGCGATCGCCTGTAATACTTTTTCGGTGGTTCCATCTCGGCTAAACAAAACCGGACTGAGTTGTACGGCTGCGGCTCTAATGATGTGTGAGGAAGTCATAATCAGGTGCCAGGTGTGAGGAATAAGGATTTACAGCGTCCAGGTGTCGAGAATAAAGGCTCCATCCTTGCGATGAATCAAAACTAAATCCAATACATCAAGAGGATTGATTGGGCGAATCCCTGGAATCAAAGAAGGTTCACCATGACCATAGAGAGCTTGCAAGGCAAAGCGACACGCATAAACCTTGCCCCCTTCCGACATAAACTTGGTGAGCTGATCATTAAAGTTTTGATGCCCCGGAAACGCTGCATCTCCTAACTTAGGAAAGCCCCGTTGGACGCCCAATGTGACACCAGGACCATATAACAAAATTGACGTTTCAAATCCTTTCCGCAGCAAGCGAGTTGCCTGAAGCATATTGACCAGACCAATCGATCCTTCAAAAGCAACCGTATGAAACGTAACCAGGGCTTTTTCACCAGGTTCTGCCTGGACGTCTGGAAACACTTTTTCTTCGTAATCGACTAGAAAATCTCCGGTTTTATAAGCGGGGAATGATACTTCAGGCATGATGTTCTCCTTGATATGATTTGTCGCCAAAACGAACGCTACACATTGCAATCGTGCTGAAAGATTAAGGGCTAGTCATCCGGTCTTTTGTATCTCCTACTACGAAAGCTTGAAGTCTGGCATTAAAGCTAGGGGCGATCGCAGCAATGACTACTTGATATCTGAATCACATCCTGGCGATCGCTTTTTATCGATTTACCCCTATCGATTTCGACAGGACAGAAAACAATCATCGTTTGATAGCACTTCGCATCTGGATAGATTACGGGTGTTGCGTGAGAGCCACGCACGCTCACAACAACTTGTACTTCACACCCTTGAGAATTGCTATATTAAATCCATGATTCTAAATCACGACCCTAACAAAAACTCATTGACAACACTCCAGGCATTAGACGATGCCACAGTCTTGCGGGCTGCTTTGCGAGTTGTAATGTAATCTGCTAAATAATACGCATCTCTGGCCACCCCCGAAAAGCGTCCCGAACCCCAGGTATAAAGCCACGGCAAGCCCAAGAAATAGAGTCCCCAGACGCTGGTCACACCCCGCTCGTGACCGGGATACCCTTTGCCATCAAATACAGGTACTTCAACCCAACTAAAATCAGATTTATATCCTGTACACCAAATCACAGCCCCAATATCAGCAGCAGCATAATCAAGTGATTCCATAGGTGTTTCAGGTTGCCACGCCGGATGATAGGGCGGTTCTATCGGTGCATCTAATTGATGCTTTTCGATAAACATGTCGATGGTTTGTTTGATACTTTCAGCCACCGCATCTGCTTGATCCAGGTTTTCTTTTAAGTCATCCCAAAATTCAAGGTGTCCATTTCTGATGGTTTTCAATCGCCCATATAACTTCATTCCCTCTAAAGCAAACTGGCGCAAATCAATTTCACGCCCACCATCCCGACCTGTGACATAGTGATTGGCTTTGGCTCTGACTTTATCTTTTTGAGGATGCTCATTGATCGATAAGTCGTAGTAGCCCATTTTATCGAGCCAATCCACTACATCCTTACCTCGATATCTGCGCGGCGAACGAGGTGCCCCACCCACACATAAATGCACCGTTTTACCTGCTAAATGCAAGTCTTCCGCAATCTGACAACCCGACTGTCCTGTCCCCACAACCAGCACCGCTTTATCGGGCAGAGATTGGGGATTTTTGTACTCCGATGAATGCAATTGCACCATATCGGCAGGAAGGCGTTCTGACAGAGAAGGAATTTTAGACGTATGGTAACTACCCGCCGCAATCACAACTTGATCAGCGGTGTAATCGCCTAATGAAGTGGTCACTTCAAAGACATCCAATGATTCATTTCTACAAATTTTCAGAACGGCAACGCCTTCTTTGATCGGTGGATCGAAGGATTTGGCATAGTCTTCAATGTATTGGACGATCGCATCTTTTTGCATGAATCCTTGTGGATCATTCCCCGGATAGGGAAACCCCGGCAAGTTGCATTGCCAGTTGGGCGTCACTAAACAAAAAGAATCCCATCGCTTTGACTGCCAAGCATAGCCAATGTTTTGTTTCTCAAAAATAATGTGGTCTAACCCTCGTTCTTTCAAGCAGTAGCTCATGGAAAGTCCGGATTGACCACCTCCGACAATGATGACCGAATAGTGATTTGTCATTGACTCACCTCCTGCTTGCTTGGGAATGTCTGCAAGATTAAAGGGTGGTCAAGCTGGGGTTTTGTATCTCTTAATACGAAAGCTGTAAGTCTAACAATAAGATTAGGGGTGCCGGACAGGAAAGTTTACTTGTCAGCAAATAATAAATGTTAATCCTCTAACACCTATCTAAATGGATGGGATGGGTATTAGTGCGATCGCCAGACTCTAGCAGTAACGGACTGAATAAGCCTCAAGGTTCATTGTTGAAAGCGCGGCGTTGCTGCGCTTTCAACAATGAACCTCTGGGTTTTATTTAAGTTGTGCTTCTCATCAGGACTCAGCAATTCATTGATTTCTTCCGAACGACAAGAAAATCAGTCACAATATTGATGGTGATCCTCTAGAGCTGTTGCTAATTTTTAGGAAATGCTCGCTCCGCGAGCTTTGCCAAAAAGTTAACAACAAAATTGAAGCACTACCAATCTTTCGAAGTTCATTCACCGACAGCAATGACTTCTCCCAGACGAAACCGTGCCCGTATCCTTACTGCCGATGGATTAAAGAAACTCCAGGTTCGGATAAAGCAGTATGAGCATGAAGAAAATGCTGGGTCCAAATATACGCTGGAAAAATTGGGAGAATTGACAGGACTCGATCCAGAAACCGTCAAAAACGTATTGGAGCGTAAAGGCTCAGACCGAACTACCATAGAACGCTGTTTTATGGCGTTTGAGTTGCAGTTAGACGATAGCGATTTGATCGTCCCGACTTCCAAAAATATAGTTCAGTTCGACCCTAATTTTGTTGGTCGAGAAGAAGCGATCGCTGATCTCAATGCATTAGTCAAACAGCAAACCAAAGTCATTGTTATACAAGCACGAGGCGGCGTTGGCAAGACTACCCTGGCACGCAAATATCTCTTGCAAGAATTTGGTTCTTACGTAGAATTTCCCATTGCCAAAGAAACTAAAGATATTGCCTCGATTGAAAGCCTGCTCGAAGAAAAGTTGCGGCAGCTTGGCGAAGAGCCCGGACGAGAGTTTATGGTGTCTTGCGATCGCCTCAAACGCAAACTGCAAAGCGATCGCATTGGTATCCTAATTGACAACCTCGAACCCGCCCTCGACTCCAGCGGGAAATTCATTGAACCTCACCGTCGCTACGTTGAACTGTTGCGCGTTCTCTCCGACCCCACCGTTCAATCTACCACCCTGATCACCAGCCGCGAACGCCTCCGAGAACCAGCGATCGCTGTCCAGCACTATGGGTTGAAAAGTCTGGACATTTCCGCCTGGAAAGCGTTTTTCCAGAGCCGTAACCTGCATACAGATACCCCTGCTCTTGCCACTCTGCACTATGCCTATGGAGGCAATGCCAAAGCAATGGATATTATCAGCAGTGCCATCCTGGAAGACTTCTCTGGCAACGTCGAAGCCTACTGGCAAGCGAACCAGGAGGACTTATTCATTGAGCGAGACTTGGAAGATTTAGTCACAAAACAGTGCGATCGACTCCAACAACTTGATCCAGATGCTTACAAGTTGCTCTGTCGAATGGGTTGCTACCGCTATCAAGATGTCCCGACCGTACCCATTGAAGGATTGTTTTGTCTTCTGTGGGATGTGCCAGAAAACCGCCATCGACGGGTAATTAAAGCTTTGCAAGATCGCTCACTAATTGATTTTGAGAACGAAGAGTTCTGGTTACATCCGGTGATTAAGACAGAGGCAATTATCCGATTAAGATCTAAGCCTGATTGGATTCTAACTAATCGGTCGATAGCATATTTTTGGGTCAATGCAGTCGATATTATCATCACTATTGAAGAAGCATTAAGCTTTTTTGAATCTTATTTTCACTATTTAGAAATTCATGACTTTGAAGCAGCTTGTGGAGTAATCATCAAAAAAAAGCGTTCTAGATGGGAGTGGTACAATCTTGATGGTGGAGAGGCAACGTTTAACTCATTTCGAAGATTGGGCTTATCTCAAAAAATCACCTCATCCATTAATCAAATAATTACCAAAGTCGTTGATAGTTATTCTCTTGGATATCTATATCTTAGCTTAGCTCAAAATTACTTAGTATCTGGACAACTTCACCAAGCAATTGAAGCATCTATTCACGCAACCAAATTCACCATAGAATGCCTGAACAGAGAAACAAATTTAGAGGAAAACGATCTCAAGAAAGAGGAGTTTAGTTTAAATAGAAATTTGTTGGCTATTCTAGTAACTCAAGCCATATGCTACTTAGATTTACTGGATTTTGAAGCAGCAAGGAGAATATTTGAGGAAGTAATTTCGTATGCCAGAGAAACAGAGCAATTAAATTATGCAGTTGAAGGATTGTTTGGCTTGGCATTTATATGCTCAAGTACAGATGCTCAAAGGGCAAAAGAATTAGTTGATGAAGCTTATATTCAAATAGAGAATAACTCATTACTTCTAAGCGAGTGGTGTGTAGGTCATCGTTTTCTATTTTTAGGTTTAACCTATAAAAACATTGGAATTTTTCAAAAAGCATTTGAGATGTATTATGAAGCTATCTCGTTTGCCAAAGAATCTAGTTACATCCAAATTCATGCTAAAGCTTTGACTGGCTTAGCAGAGTTATATCGAGAAGAGGGAAAAACTAATCAGGCACTTTTAGAGAACTTAAAAGCAATAGAAATTTTGAGTAAACTTGAAGCAAGGTGTGATTTAGCTGAAGCTCACTATCAAATTGGCTTAACTTATAAAGCAATAAGCGAAGTTGAAAAGAGTAATGAAAACTTTCAAGAAGCGATTCGACTGTTCAGTGAAGTGGAAGCACCAAAGCAAGTGGAGAGGGTGAGAAAGTCAATGCAAAATTGAAAATTAAACTTTAAGGGAAAGATGGATACGTGTTATTACTCGAAAAGCATTGAGAGAATTCTGGGAAGCCCATGGTACTCCTCAAACTGGACTATCAGACAGCCCAGTCCATCGGCATCACCAGTAACGTATTTCCTTCTCTACCCACGATCGCAACCTGTTCACCCGGATTAATCGGTGCCTGGTTTTGTACTTGATAAAATCGGGCAGACCAGGACGTTCCTTCAAAGGCAACCCAACCTTTTTGGGAAAGGGCGATCGCTTCTTCGACTTTGCCAATGCCTGTATATTGAAATAGTTCAATGCTGGGGGCAATTGTGAAACTCATCTCTTCACCTCGCGTCATAATTGGGTGTTGAGCTTAGTTTCAATTGACCATCGGTTTTCAACCAGGGAAAAAGCGGGAGTTAACGCCGAACTTAGAACTTTACAAATCTAACCTGAAAAAACTTGATATCTCGACCTTCCAGGCTTATGGGAGAATGACCTGCAATTACAAGCGACTCCCTTAAAATCGGGAAAAACGGCTTATCTTCCGCATCATTGAGATTTAATATCCGGTACCCATTTGCAGGTATGAGCTTAGCATGTGGGTGAGTTCCTTGCCCTTAAGAGCCACTATAAACAGTTGATTCTTCGTGCCTTCAGGCACGAAGAATCAACTCTTATAATCGCCGTGGGGATAGGGTTTAGGCTGTAATGAAGTCCACAGACGTGATGCGGGTCGCACTTACCCCTAACACAATGGCTAGTTGTTCTCGTCCGACATTAATCAAGGTGTTGCTGCCCCGCTGACTGATCGTCAGATCAGCGAAACTCAACCCACTACCCAACACAATCTTGTCTTGCCGATCTGCAAAATCGACAATGGTATCTCGTCCTTGCCGCCGTTTGAGGACAAAGCGATCGCGTCCACTGCCCCCAATCAGGCGATCGCGTCCTTGTTCCCCATTCAACTCATCACTACCGCCACCGCCATTCAAAACATCGGCTCCGGTGCCCCCTTTGAGGTCGTCATTGCCCGCTTCACCCAATACATTATCAACTCCGGCTCCACCCTTTAAGGTGTCACCGCCACTACCGCCATAGAGGCTGTCATTACCATTGCCAGCGGTCAATGTATCGTTGCCAGCGCGACCCAGCAAATCATCATCGCCAGCCAGTCCAAAAATGCGATCGTTCCCGTCCAAGCCATCTAAACTATCGTCGAAGGGGGTGCCAATCAACCGATCATCACCGCTTGTCCCTAACACCATCGTCGCCTGAAATCGTTGGGCAAATACCCCATTACCGTCGCCATCGAGAGCATCCGTATTGCTCCAGGCAACCACAAACTCACCGTCTGGATTCATCGCAATGACGGGAGAATATTGATCGCCTGTGGCATTGCGGTTGACCTTAAAGCTACTTCCCAGTCCCGATCCATTGCTGGTAAACCGTTGAGCGTAGAGGTTTTCTAGATAATCTGACCAGGTAACGGCAAAGTTGCCATTGGCATCGATCGCCACATCGGGGGTGAACTGAATGCCAAAATCAACAGTGTTGACGGTAAATTCTGATCCACGCTGGTTGCCCAGGCTGTTAAACCGTTGTCCGGCAATGCCATCATTAGCCCCATCATTATCTTCCCAAACAATGACAAAATTACCGTTTGAGTCCATTGCGATCGCCGGATTCAGCTGTGCATTAATGGTGGACGTATTCACCTGAAATTCCGTCCCCTGCTTCACTGCCGTTGCATCAAACCGTTGAGCAAAAATACCGTAACTATCATTGTCAACTTCTTGTCCATAGCTAACCCAGGTAATGGCAAAGTTACCATTGGCATCGATCGCAACATCAGGCGAATTCTGGTTATCGTCAGTGGTTGTGTTGACGTCAAATGCACTTCCTTGAGGAACACCATTGCGATTGAAACGACGAGCATTGATATTTCCCAATAAATCAGAGAAAAAGCGCCAGGTAATGACAAAATCCCCATCCGCATTCATGGCGATCGCCGGTTGATCAATATCAGTGCTAAAAAAAGCAGGGACTGAACTGCTAGGAAAAACAACCTGGTCGCGATCGGCTAAGAATTCTGCACCCAGAGCCACTCCCGCACTGTTAAATCGACGAGCATAGATACCATTTTCATCCCGAGTTGTACCTGTACCCCCATCAATCACAAAAGGGCGACCAGCATCGACCCAGGCAATCACAAAATTTCCAGCCGCATCCATGGCAACTGTTGGTTCTGCTTGATTGCCGCTGGTAAACGTATTGACCCGAAACTCGCTGCCTAAAGGATTACCATTGCTGTCATATCGCTGCGCATAAATGCCGCTACCCTCGCCATCTTGCTCTTGACTTTCCCAAACCACAACAAAATTGCCATTGGCATCTGTGGCGATCGCTGGAGAATCCTGATTATTGGACGTGAATGTATTCGCTCTAAATTGAGCACCAACAGTGGGGGCACCTGCCATCGTTCAACTCCATTCTTCAAACATTTCTGTACCCCATTCTTCAGGTTAATCGCCCGAGTTTCCGCATAGTTTTGGAGCAGCGAATAGTATGGGAATACGCGCTCAGAAGCGACATGGTGATGGATCAAGACGCTTTGCTTGGTGCCGTTTTTTAAACCATTCCACAAAGCAAAATGAGAATGATATGGCGATCTTATTTGATTTGTGAACCTGATCAGTTGTGAGAGCGCCCACCCTTCGGGCGGGCGCTCTCACAACTAATTTAGGATTACTATACTTTTTATACCCCTGTGCAAGTTGATTCAGTACGGTGTTGTGGGAGGATGCGACCAGCACAACTCAGTCACATCCCGTTATCCTTCTCGTAAGGTTTTCTACGTTTCGGCTGAAATCTAACGTTAGAAGTAGATGATTAACCTTGATTTATGCCCTCAGAGATAAGCAGATATCTATAGAAGTTTGGCAAATTTTAGGTACCAACTCGCCGGGAGACATTTACATGAAATTAAAGTACCTGATTTTACCGTTGTTTCTGGGTACAGCACTAATTGTGGGTGCCTGCCAAACGCCAGAAGATAATCTCGATAATACGCCTGACACAGAAGATCCAACGTTGCAAGACCCGGCTGGAGTACCGGAAGATTCCACCGTGCCCGAAGATTCCACTATGCCCGAAGATTCCACCATGCCTGAAGATTCTACAATGCCTGAAGATTCCACCCTGCCCGATGATTCAACATCAGATCCTGATATGGTGCCTGGTGAATCTCCAACGGTAGCACCAACAGCTCCTTAAAAGAGGCTCCTTACAGCATTAAAACCCATAATCTTTTTGGGCAGAGTGCGGCTCCGCCGCACTCTGCCCAAAAAGGTTAGGATCGTGGATTTAATAAACCCGGACGTTTATTCTTGGAAGCGCGGCTCCGCCGCGCTTCCAAGAATAAACGTCCGGGTTTTAATTAATTTGTGATCCTTAGTCACGTTATTTTGATAAAGACCTTAACTACAAGTGCATCAAATGCAGAAGCTTGGGGGCGGTTTTATTCCTTCTGGGGCATAGGTGCCATGTTTGTAGATTCGGGTGTGAGATACCCTTCTACCAGTAGATCTGAGCCAAGCGATCGCCATCGTATATTCTCTAATACCAATGCTTGCGTCATTTGGGTATAGCCCAAATCCCCGACTGGAGACGGTGCAGTCGAGCCACCAATAATCTTGGGTGCAATGAACGCTAATACTTTTTGAACGCATCCCTCAGCGATCGCCTGTGCAGCTAACTGCCCACCACATTCCCACAACACCGATAGTAAATTCCGGTGGTATAAATTTTCCATGACAGCGGTTGGTGTTAATTCAGGCAGCACTATCACCTCAACGCCGTGTTGAATCAGGATTTTTTGCATGTCAGAATTGCTACCCGTCTGCGTAAATACCAGAGTTGGAGCAACATCAGTCTGCCAGAGTTGAGCTTGAGTGGGTAGGTCTAATGAGCGACTCATTACCACCCGCAAAGGATTATGTGCCGTGACGCCATGACTGGTCAGCAACGGATTATCCTGACGGACGGTGTTACCGCCGACAATAATAGCATCGCATGCTGTTCGTATTTCATGGACAACTCGACGCGAATCAGGTTGCGTGATCCAGGCACTATGTCCGGTTGTCGTCGCAATCTTGCCATCTAACGTCATGGCATACTTCAAAATACCAAATAGACGACGATGCAAAATACGATGGATAAACGCTTCGTTTAACCGACGACACTCTTCTTCTTCTACGCCAACCGTTACGTCAATTCCTGCGTCTCGCAACCGGGCAATGCCGGAACCCGAGACTTGAGGATTGGGGTCAATCATCCCCACCACTACTCTGGCAACACCCGCCTGGATCAACGCATCGGCACAGGGAGGAGTTCGTCCGTAGTGACTACAGGGTTCTAAATTCACATACACCGTGGCACCATGAGCTGACTCTCCGGCAGCACGCAACGCAAACACTTCTGCATGAGGTTGCCCTGCTTTGGGATGAAACCCCTCGCCAATCACTTGCCCTGCTTTGACAATAACCGACCCCACCAGCGGATTGGGGGCAGTCTGTCCGTTTGCCTGTCGAGCTAGTTCCAGGCATCGCTGCATAAATCTCTGATCAGATGAAGAACTCATGAAGAAGGCGATCGCATCTCCGTATAGATTGCGTATAAATTCCGTAGGAATACTGAAAGTGAATTTAATTTCATAAAAACTTCATAAAGTTACCAAAAGATTAAATTGTCGATATTTTCGTTCGTAAAGAGAGTCAGCCCATATCCAGCAATAGTTTTAGAAAATGTCTAACCATCGTGGGACGACATTCATAATTATAAAGTTTTAATAAAGTCTATCGTTAAGCTCTATCCAATCATTATTTCTTTCTGATATCAAAGCTATTCTGGACTAGAGATTTCACGCAATGGATGCGAATCAAAAATGCCCCACTTTACTTACCATTGTTTGGCTCAATCTTTAATGGGTAGACGACGGGTTTCCAGGCAAATTCTCCAGGACTTGCAGGCAAAAACAAAAATACCCTGGCGACTAGGGAGTCGTCCCATTTAACATGTTTAATCACCTTGCCAATTGTAGAGGTTTGCGGGTCTATCCAACACGAAGGATGAGGACGAAGGGGAATTCCTTTTATCAGGAATAAAGTCCCTCACACGCTCTTTTTAGACATAGAGTGGGAGTGTTGAGAATTGGTATTACACCCGAAAACGTTGGCAATGGTTCGGAAGTTTTCTTTTTAAGTACTGCTTGTTACAAGTAGGGTTCAAACATGAAGGGGGATGGGGGATGCAGCATCGACCAGGGGCACTGCCCTTTGCACTTCCCGTTCTAACCCCCAGTAACCTGTCGGAAAAATAGCTTTGCTCCCCCCTCCAAAACTTTCAATTTGGTGGACTAGTGGGTCGCTTGTCATGCATACCGCTATTTTTGCCCTCGCCCTAAATTCCCTCTCCATGGGAGAGCAACTTTCAATCTTCAAAAAAATTTGATGCTAACGGGTTTCAGGTTGGAATCCTCAAATCCTTTAGGGGGCATAGACTTTGAACAAAGATGTTCGAGGTCAATTAAGGATTTTTTGCCCATACTACGCCCCCATGTCGAGTCAACACAAACCGAGTTATACCAATGTTTTATGAAGCTGCGCCAAAATAGAACCCCCTGTAGTCCCTCTTGCCAAAGGGACGGCGACAGCCGGGGGTTAAATAAGACGCATCTTTACATTCAATTTGGTATGAGAACCCCACTTAAACTCAAACCGCTAAAAGCAGTCCAATTCGTTGACGTACTCTGATTATTTTTTTAGAGGATAAATCTTATGCAGCCAGTCATTAACGGTGAACGCAAGCAGTGGCATCGGATTGACTTGACCTTTGATGGACCATCGACCAGTGAGACTGCATCTGACAATCCGTTTCTCAATTATCGCCTTGATGTTACATTCACCAATGGCAACAAAACCTACGTCGTTCCCGGCTACTATGCAGCAGATGGCAATGCGGCTGAAACCAGTGCATCAAGTGGCAATAAATGGCGTGTTCACTTTACGCCCGATGAAGTCGGTAATTGGACGTATACGGTTTCTTTCCGTCAAGGTACAAATGTTGCCGTGAGTCTTGATCCAAATGCAGGAACACCCGTTTCGTTTGATGGAGTGACGGGCACATTTGCGATCGCACCCACCGACAAGACAGGAACCGATTTCCGTGGGAAAGGGCGATTAGAGTATGTCAATGAACGCTATTTACGATTTGCCGAAACGGGTGAATATTTCATCAAAGGCGGAGCCGATAGCCCCGAAAATTTTCTTGCCTATTATGAGTTTGATAACACAATCGATACAGGGGGAAGTGACAATGATTTAACGGATGGGTTACATCGGTACGCACCCCATGTAGCAGATTGGCAAACGGGCGATCCGACCTGGCAGAATGGTGAAGGTAAAGGCATCATTGGAGCCCTCAATTACCTCGCCAGTGAGGAGATGAATGCGGTTTATTTCCTCACCTACAATACGGATGGTGGAGACGGTGGTGATGTGTTCCCGTGGATCGATCCGACTCAACGCACTCGGTTTGATGTCAGCAAGTTAGAGCAGTGGGAAATCGTCTTTTCCCACATGGATGCCTTGGGTTTGATGCTCCATGTTGTGACTCAAGAAACAGAAAATGACCAAGCCTTGGGTGGCTTGAGTCCTGAACGGCAACTCTATTATCGGGAGTTGGTGGCTCGCTTCGGGCATCATCTGGCAGTGCAATGGAATTTAGGCGAAGAAAACGACAATACAGAAGCAGAACGGATGAGTTTTGCTGACTACATCCAAGCCGTTGATCCTTACGACCATCCAATCGTCATTCACAACATTCCCTGGGAGTATCAGTCAACGTTCAACCCGCTCATGGGAGATACCAGTGTTGACGGAGCTTCATTCCAGATCGCTAAAGATGATACGTCTTCCGCCAACAAGTCTCATGACAGAATTTTAGAAATCATTAATAACTCCATTGCTCAAGGGCGACCCTGGATTGTAACGTTGGATGAAATTGGACCTTACGAGGAAGGCGTCCTACCCGATTCTGAAGATCCCAACCATGATCGTCCCCGCAAAGAAGACTTATGGGGATCGTTAATGGCAGGTGGAGCAGGCGTAGAGTGGTACTTTGGTTATGACTATCCAAATTCAGACTTAGATTCAGAAGATTGGCGTAGTCGAGATCTCATGTGGGATCAAACCCGATACGCCTTGAATTTCTTTCAGACCTACTTGCCCTTTACGCAAATGCAGAGTGGGGATGGATTAACAACGGCAACGAATGACTATGTGTTGGCTAAGCCAGGTGATATTTATGCAATTTATCTACCCGATGGTGGAACAACCAATCTGTCGTTGCCCACGGGTAGTTATCAGGTGAGTTGGTTTAACCCACGTACAGGTGGGACATTGCAATCTGGCTCTGTCAACCAATTGACCGGCGGCAGTGCAGTTTCTATCGGTCAGGCTCCCAGCGATATCACGCAAGATTGGGTGGCATTAATACGCAAAAATAGACGCCCTACAGCCACATTGAATGCGTCTGAATTAGTTGCTCAAGACGGTGATGATAACGCTTATACCTTTACCATAACTTACGAAAATAATGTTTTAATCGACGTCTCGACCTTGGATGACAATGATGTTCAGGTAACGGGTCCCAATCAATTTAGCCAGGTTGCCAGGTTAGTTGATGTCGATTTCAGTGCCAATGGCACACCTCGCGTTGCCACCTATGCGATCGCCCCTTCAGATGGCTCCTGGGATGCCAGCGATGAAGGCACTTATCAAGTTTTGATCCGTCCTAATCAAGTTGAAGATACTGAGGATCAAGCTGTTTTAGGGGGTGCCATTGGCGATTTTCAGGTCGATATTACAGGGTCTAGTACGGACGGCGAGGGTCAGGCGGGGGGCGATCACGATATCAAAGGAACCAATCAACGCGATCTCATCCGAGGCACCCCTCAAAAAGATACGCTGCTGGGTCTGGGCGGCAATGATACGCTGTTGGGTTTAGGCGATCGCGATCGTTTGGTCGGCGGTAAGGGACGGGATCGATTGGTCGGAGGGCGTAGTCACGACGTCCTTTCTGGAGGTGCAGGTGGCGATCGCCTGATGGGGGGCAGAGGCACAGACGTCTACCGGGGAGATGGCGGAGCAGATGTGTTTGTTATCGGTGCGTATCAGGGTAGAGATGTGATTGTCGATTTCCGTAGCGGCGTTGATCAGATAGATTTAGCCAGCGATCTAACCTTTACTGATTTGCAGCTAATCCAACGAGGAAAAAATGTCTTGATTATGGTTGATGACAACTCGCTTGCCTTACTCAAAAATATAGACGTTAGTCAACTAACTGCTGCCGATTTTATCAACCCAACCTGATGACAGTTATAGCCATCGAGGGGTTGATGAAGACAAAGGTTGTGTGAGAACCCGCGCGGAGCTCGGGTTCTCACACAACCTCCTGATTTAACTGTCTCGACGGTTGCTATATAGGGTAAGAAGCCTTGCTCCGCAAAGCTCTCAGGCAATAGTCTATCCTTCATGCAATTGAGAATTGCCGTGTCTAGTGAATGTCGCCAGATTTATCGACTTTTTTCAAGAGCGCATTTATTTGCACTCAGCCTGATTTTTGTGATCTCGATGCAAAACCTGGGTTGTGTGCCACAATTCCTTGCCTCGCAAACGGATGCAATCGCCTGCTCCGATGCAAAAGCAACCCCGACAACTGATGTCGTTCGATTGGTAACGGGAAGTGCTGCTCTGCAACCTACACCGCCTGTGATTGCCAACCTGATCTCTTCTTCGCTGATTCGCATAGAAGCAGAACAGACCACGCTCTCTCACTATCGTATAGAACCCAATGACGTTGCGTCTAATGCCAGTTTAATCAGTCTTAAAGGGGTTAATAGTGGCACGCTGGGAACATCATCATTTGATTTTTCAGGAGAGTCGGGTACCTATGATATTTATCTCGGTTACTTTGATGAAAACGATGGCATCGGACGGTTACAGGTTTTTGCCGACGGACAGGCGATCGCAACATTAAGCCTTAATCAAGACTTAAACAGTGCCAACCCCGATAGCCAAACCTTGATTCGTCAAACTATTGCCACTAACGTTGCGCTAACGCATGGAGCAGCCTTTCAAATACGTGGAGTTGGCAATTTAGGAGACTATGCGCGGATAGACTATATCGAGTTTATCCCCGTCAATTCTCTACCCACATCCACACCTACACCTGTACCCACGTCCACACCCACGTCTTCAGACGTGACGATCGACGGAGAATTACGAAAATGGCATACAATCAACCTGACATTTGACGGACTTCAGACCAGCGAAACGGATACCAATAATCCTTTTTTAAACAATCGTCTGAACGTAACATTCACCTGCGGCAACAAACGCTATATCGTTCCGGGATACTATGCCGCCGATGGTCAAGCGTCTGAAACCAGTGCGACCAACGGTAATCGATGGCGCGTTCACTTTACCCCTGACCAAGCAGGCACCTGGACGTATTCTATTTCGTTTCGCCAGGAGGCGAATGTGGCGGTGAGCCTTGATCCGAATGCAGGTACCTCCACGGAATGGGAGGGTGTGAGTGGTTCTTTTACGGTAGAAGACAGTCATAAAACAGGGCCAGATTTTCGTGCAAAAGGGCGGTTGAACTATGTGGGCGATCGCTATCTTCAATTTGCAGAAACCGGGGAATATTTTCTGAAAGCGGGTGCGAATAGTCCCGAAAATTTCCTCGCCTATGACGAGTTTGATAACACCATCGATAGGGGTGGAAGTGATAATGATTTAACAGGTGGCTTACATCACTATGCACCCCACATTAACGATTGGCGAGCCGGTGATCCGACCTGGCAAGGAGACAAAGGCAAAGGGATCATCGGCGCGCTCAATTACCTTGCCAGTCAGACAATGAATGCGGTCTACTTCCTCACATACAACACGAATGGAGGAGACGGCAGCGACGTTTTTCCGTGGATTGATCCGGCACAACGGACTCGGTTTGATGTCAGCAAATTAGCTCAATGGGAGATTGTCTTTTCCCACATGGATGAGTTGGGTATAATGCTGCATCTGGTGACCCAGGAAACTGAAAACGATCAGGCTCTCGGTGGTCTCAGTATCGAGCGAATGCTATATTACCGCGAGTTAGTGGCTCGCTTTGGGCATCATCTGGCAGTGCAATGGAATTTAGGCGAAGAAAATACTAACACCGAAGCAGAAAGACTCGCATTTGCCGACTACATTCGGGCGCTCGATCCCTATGATCACCCGATTAGTATTCACACCGTTCCCTGGGAATATCAATCGACTTTCCTGCCTTTAATCGGAAGTGCCGTAGAGGTGGCATCCTTCCAGATTGCCAAAGACGACGATAGTTCTCCACAGAAAGGACACGATCGCATTTTAGAAATCATCCGCGCCTCAGCGGAACAGGGACATCCCTGGGTCGTGACCTTAGACGAAGTGGGACCCTATGACATTGGCGTTGCTCCAGATTCGGTTGATGCCAACCACGATCGCCCGCGCCAAGAAGACTTATGGGGCACATTGATGGCAGGGGGTGCCGGGGTGGAATGGTATTTTGGCTACGCCTATGACCATGATGACCTGGATGCCGAAGATTGGCGGAGTCGCGATCGCATGTGGATTCAGAGCCGATATGCCCTTGATTTTTTTCACACCTACTTGCCGTTCTGGGACATGCAAAGCGCAGATGATCTGACCGCTGCCACCGATGATTACGTATTCGCCAAACCTGGAGAAATATATGCCATCTACCTACCTAAGGGTGGCACAACCAATATTTCCTTGCCCAATGGACGCTATACAGTGCAATGGTATAACCCCCGCACAGGTGAGGCTCTCAGCGATGGCACGATCTCTAATCTATCGGCAGGAGACTCAGTTGCCATTGGGCTACCTCCAAGGGATACCGCTCAAGATTGGGTTGCCTTGATTCAAACCACAGCATTACGTACTCAGAGTGAATAAATCCCTAATTGTATGGAAGCGCGGCAGAGTCGTGCTTCCATACAAGGGCGATGTGGCGCAAAGCGCCATAGTTATCTGCGTCTGACTTTGCTGACCATTTTCCGAGACAGACGTAGATTCAGGTCTTCTGCTTCCGCCCATTCTTGCAAAATTCGATAAAATGCTTGGCGATCGTCTGCTTGCAACACAGCCGTTTGATCCGCCGTTTCAATCACATAGGGATACCCGCTGCCAATCACAATTTCACCCCGCACCCAGTCTAAAACGCGGTTGTGCAATCCCGCTTCATACATCCATAGGGGCATTTCTAAACGAGCCGGGTAGCTGTCTCGATTAGTTTTGAGGTACGTGAAAATTACTTGGTTATGTTGCTCTTCGTAGAGGTCTAAAATACCCGCCCGCTGACACTGAAACATCGGGGTGCGATCGCCCCATTCCATGGCCTGATTAACTAACCAGGCATCTTGCACCGCTTTCGATTCGCCCAGGTCAAACACTTTCTGTAGCATGCCTGCCAAATCTTGAGCGTAGCTAGTGTCAATATAAGCCACCAGAGGCACGCGATGCTTTTGGCTCGTGCGCAAGAGCTTTAGCAAACAATCAACATAAAATTTCTTACTGGGCGCATCAAAAACATCAGCAAAGGTGGCGACCAAAGAACCATCCAGAAAAACCAGGACATCTGTTTCTTGGGAATGCGCTTCCATGTATTCAACGAGACGATCGATTTCCATCTCAAACCGCCGCATACTCACACGTCGGTCAACCGGCTCGCCACTGTCACTCACCTGCAAATCTTGGGGCGTCATCACATCCAGCCGGATGTCTTTTTCATAATCGCCCGTCGAGAGATGGGGATTTTCAAACCAACCAATTTGCACCAGGGCAATCGGGATAGACAAATCCTTACTGGGATAAATTTGCGATCCATCTACGGCAAACGTGGTAATACCCATCAGGCGATCGCGTACCCAGGCGAGGCTTTGTTCTCGGCTTTGCCAAACTTGATTGAATGCAACAATACCATCCGGTGCTTTGCTCAACGGTTCCAGGGGTCGCGCGCCTAAATCTTTGGGGTGCTTTGCGACCTTTGCGGCAAAGTTTGCATCCGATAGGCTCAGTGCCTTTTTCCAGGCTTTTTGGTAATCGTGTAACTTCTGCAATGAGTCCTGATTAAAACTCGTAAACTCTTCACGCTTTGCATTGAGGAGGTCGCGAATTTGAGAAGGTTTAATGGTCATGGTAAGAGGAAACAGGATGGCATCTTGGCATTTCACTATTGTTGCAAGGAATGCTACATCCGGTTGTAAAGTCAGGCTGAAATCACAAAAACAAGTTTGAATAGCATCGCAACCATCGAGATGGTTAAATCAGGAGGTTATGTGAGAACCCGCGCTCCGCGCGGGTTCTCACAGCAAAACTGGGACTTTAATTTGATGATGTCAACCGTCGAGATCGAAGAACAGTCAACACACCGATGAGCAATAACCCTGCCAACGATTCGGGTTCTGGTACCGGGCTAATACGCCCATACAGTGCGGCAGTCGTGGTGGCATCTTCCAAAACGCGAAATTCTGTTGCTGGGGTCGAGCTACCGGGTTGAATAAAGCCAATTAGCGACAGGGTGTAACGGTCATCCCCTATTTGAAAACGGCGATCGCTCGTCCCCTGAATAGGATAGACAAAATCGGCATTGGCATCTGGATCAGCCGATACGTTAGGAGTACTGACCAAATCAAACTCAAACCCAAAGGTTTCGCTGAATCCTTCGGCTCCAGAAAACGATAACGTTACATTCAGCGGCACAGAGTCAACCACCGTTCCCGCATAGGCAGTATGGTTGGCATAGGTTAAGCTGCCCACTTGAAACAGCACATCCAGATCCGTCGTAAAAGGATTGCCCACAAAAATTAGTTGGTTGGCATTCACCCCATCGACGGGGGTACCCCAGGTAAACGTATTGGTATTGACTCCAGAAAATTGCGGCGAAGCATTGCTACCCAGATCGGGGGTTGCCCAAACTCCCGTAGAGGTGCCTGTAAATGTGGCTGCCTGTGCCCTATCGGCAACATTCAGCACGACTAAAGGGGCGATCGCGGTGAGCCATGCTAAAGTCTTGAGCGCGTTACCTGCCATTGGCACCTCCAGTGTCAATCCACTTTAGATCAAGGGACAAAGACTCATACCGTTTTCCTATGAAGGTGCGCCAAATTGAAAGAGGGGTGAAGGGGGCAACGCCCCCTTCGTGGGGGTTTTACCCCCACACCCCCTCTTAGAAAGTTGCAGCTCCATATTCAATCAGTATCAGATTGATGCAATTTGTGCGAAGACTATTCATAAAATTAGCACCAGGCTTTGACAGCCCGGTGCTAATTTTTACAAAAGAAATCAATTCTGCGGTAGACGCTTAGGGTGCTAACGCATTGCCACGCAGAAGACTACCAATGGTCTTCGCTGTAATTTTCAGCTGCACCAGTGGATTTGCAGGCACAACGGTTTTATACAGATAACTGTCAAACGTCAGCTTCTGAACATCGATATCAGCGCACATTTCCACGAAGGCTTCGCGGGTTGCATCCGACCGATAGAAGACCGTTTGCAGCAGATCCAGGACTTTGTAGGTAATCCCATACATCTTGTCCCAGCGCTTGATATAGACCTTGAGATCATCTTCAGTGGGAATGCGATCGCCATTTCTAGAAAATTCCACAATGGCTTCAGCACACATCCGTGCCGACTTGGCGGCAAAGTAAATGCCTTCACCGGAAGACTTGGTCACCGTGCCAGCGGCATCACCGACCAACGCCACCCGACCCACAACACGACGAGGTCTGGGATGTTCTGGAATGGGATGGGCTTCAACTTTGATGATTTCTCCGCCTTCGAGACGTTTTGCAGCACGGGCACGAATGCCAGCTTGCAGCTTTTTGATCTCAGACTTGTTAACTTTCATCGTGCCCGTGCCGACCGCGACGTGGTCATATTTGGGGAATACCCAGGCATAAAAGTCCGGTGAAACATCATCACCGACATACATTTCTGCCAGGTCTTCGTAATATGCCATTTTGTCTTCGGGCAACCGAATGCGTTCCTGGAAGGCGATCGCATAGTTGTAATCCCCGGCATCAATCGCTTTGGCAATCCGAGAGTTTGCCCCATCCGCGCCGATCACCAGATCGACCTGAAGAGTTTTAGCCTCCCCTTCCACACTGCCATTTGAATGATCGGCATAGTGGAGTGTATAGGGATCGGTGTTATTTGAGGGAATATCTAACCCATACACCGTGCCGTTAATCAAGTGAGCACCAAGCTTATGGGCGCGATCGCGCAAGAAACCGTCTAGCACTTCCCGTCGGCACATGCCGATATATTCATCGTCTTTGAGTGTGCTGCCAATATTGACCTCGACATTCGAAGGCGAGATCATCTTCATCTTGCGGACACGGCGATCAATAATCTCTGGGGGGAGATCAAATTCGCTCACCATGCACAGGGGAATTGCCCCACCACAAGGTTTAGCATTATCTAACTTGCGTTCGAATAAATAAGTTTCGATTCCAGCTTTTACTAACGTCTCAGCAGCGGAAGAGCCTGCCGGACCCGATCCAACAACAGCAACCCGTAGTGCCAAAGGTGTCTCTCCCAAATCTTCAATGTGACAAACAACCGATGCACAGTAAAAAATCTATGCAAAAGATTGAAGTATTTCAATTAACCTCACAGGAGGTCTAAAGCATCGTATCACGCAGTTTTAGACCTCTTGCTAGATCAACTCGGAGATAGGGCTAAATTGAAACAGAGCTTAACAAGATCAGGAAAAGTTAACCAGAAGACACCCATTCTGCTGGAGCCAATCTCGATTCAGGTGTATGGTTCTACGCAATCCAGTTAGAACATTAGGGGGGTGGGGGCACCGCCCCCACGCAGGGGTTTCACCCCTGCACCTCGTCTTAACCCTAATGCGTACCGCTATAATTGAGAGCGCTCGACGGCTCCGCCGTCGAGCGCTCTCACAAAATTAGGGTTTATTAAATCCCCAGTTTTAAGCTTGAGCCTGGAGAAAAGAGAGTCTGGGCAATGTATGGATCAATCTGGCGAGTTCATCGAGATGAATGAAGGGCTTGCTGATGAAGTGCGCATTTTCCACCCAATAAAAGCATTCATTGTCTGACAAATCTGCTTTAAGCGTGCAACCTCGCTCTTGAGCCAATTTAAAGATCTCTGCTGTGCCCATTTCTAAATTTCTCCTGACTGATCGGCAACCTGGGTGAAAGGGACTGTTTTCACTGGACTGTACTAATTCTTTTCTTTTTCTTTCGATTTCTCTTCAGTACTTCTCTTGAAACTTGTCAGATAGTTGACCATCCATCCCCGTGTGATTCAGCAAAACCACAGGGCTACCCGTAAAAATAGGGGGGTCTGGGCAATGGCAATAGGGCGATCGCCTGTATTTCGCCAGTTCTTGTCCGTAGCAGTGCTGCCGGTTTTCCAGGCGACAGCGGTTTTTATCCACACGCTTCCATTAACAAGCTATTGTGATTGTCATCTGGGCAACTAGGTTGCTAGGATATCTGAGTTTATCAAGAACCTTGTCAATTGATTATGCAAGCTCGCCGTATTGCCCGTGAACTAGCTCTTTTGAGTATTAGTCAACTGCCTGCTAATAAAGAAAAAGTGCAGACACAACAATTGCAAGATGTTTTATTGGCAGCTGTCAAAACCTTGATCAGTGAGGTGCAAGACACATTAGAGACTGCCGCCGCAGAATTGGAACGAGGCAGCGATCGCCTGTTGAGTAGCGAAACCCGCGCGATCGATGTTCAGAGTTCGAGAGTGATGGTCAAAGAAGCGATTGAGCTAACCCAAAGTGCTATCAATCGGTTTGGTACGGCTCTGGAATTACCGGAGTTAGTCCAAATGGCAAACCAGCGCGAGACGCGAGACTATACTTTGGAATTGCTCAGCGGCATCCGCGACAACAAAGACGAGGTCGATATTCTCTTAAATGAAGTCATGGTCGATTGGCAACTGCATCGTCTGGCACGAATTGATCAAGACATTTTGCGCATGGCAGTCACAGAAATTCTATTTTTAGGAATTCCCGAACGGGTGGCAATTAATGAAGCGATCGAACTGGCAAAACGCTACAGCGGCGATGAGGGACATCGTTTTATCAACGGGGTCTTGCGTCGGGTGAGCGATCACTTAGAATCACAAATTAATTAAAACCCGGAAGTCTATTTTTGGGAGCGCGGCTCCGCCGCGCTCCCAAAAATAAATCTTCGGTTTTATTAAATCCATGATCCTTACAAAATCATTCATTGGTATAAATTTGCAGGTGAACCCGACGGGTTCACCTGCGTTGCTAATGTTGGGGAAGAATTTGACCGTGAACCCTTCGGGTTCACGGTCAAATTCTTCCCGAGATTAAGCCATGCGCCCATTCAAACTCATCCCCAAAGCCAGCAACACCCTATCCTCTGCGCCAACTAAACCACTTCTCTAGCCAATCGCTGCAAAGGGTATTGCGTTTGCGCTGGTCATGCTGCCATCGCTCGGCAATGTGTTGCAAAATTGCTGAAGCCGAGAGAGAAATAGCAGGGAATCGGGTCAGCTGATGAAGAGGGATACGATTTTGGATCAGCAAAGCGATCGCACTGACGACGTCTTCTGCCGCATTTCCGACCAGATGCGCTCCTAAAATCTCACCATTTTGCCGCAGCACAATTTTGCAAAATCCCGCGGGCTCAGCACACAGATGGGTTTTCACCAGCGACTTAAACGACGATCTGAGAATCACCACATCTTTGCCATACCGCCGCTGGGCTTGCACCTCAGTCAGACCAACTCTGGCTAAGACCGGGTGCGTGAAAATTGCCCAGGGGATCGGCATATAGTTGACTGAGTGAATGGGTAAGAATAATGCATTTTTAACCGCCAGTTTGGCTTCGTACTGCCCAATGTGCTCAAACGGATAGCCCCCAATGACGGATCCACAGGCATAAATCCGGGGGTGATCGGTCTGCAATTTACGGTTAACGCCAATGCCATAGGGTTTGCGTGATACCCCCACTGCGTCTAACTGAAGGGTGGCAATATGGGGTTGGGGTCTATCAATTACCAAAATTTCATCGGCTTCAATGGCACGACTGCCGATCTGTGCCCACTTGCAATCCCCCAGTTGCCGAATTAGGGTGATAGGGGTCTGGGTTAAGACCTGAATGCCGTCGGCTTCGAGGTGTGCCTGAATCAAGCCAGCCGCTTCGCTATCTTCATAGGGCAGCAGGCGATCGCCTCCACTGGCTAAAACAACCTCAGACCCCAGGCGGGCAAAGGTTTGCGCTAACTCTACCGCAGGCGGTTCTGCACCAATCACAATCAGACGTTTGGGCAGATGGGTGAGTGATTCACTCTGATAGAGACGGTCGGGGGTTAAGGGGCGGATAGTATTTAAGCCCTCAATATTTGGCAAGCCAGATTGCGATCCCGTCGCAATCAAATAGTTACGAGCCTGCAACGGGCGATCGCCAACCATCAGCATTGGCTCTCGGGGTTGGAACCGCGCCTCCCCCAGCACCACATCGATCCCTTTAGCGGCAAGACTGACCAGCGATTGCTCTGCCTCTAAATTGGCGATCGCAGTCGTTGTCCACATCATTGCCTCCGCCCAATTTATCTGCCAGTCGGGGCGATCGCCACCCCTGTCGGGTGTGATGGGTAACCCCAACGCCTCACCCCGGTTGAGTTGGTCAGCCGTCTGAGCCAGATTGGCGATCGCATAATTCCACCAACGCCCGTCCATCAGAGGCTCTGCGGCTGACCGCTCTGGCTCAACTAAGGCAACTCTTGCTCCCAAAGAACGGGCAAACAACGCCGCATCACGCGCAACAAACGTACCACCAATAATGACAAGATCGTAGGAAAAGGGCATGGAAAAGGAGTGGGGGAGACAAGGGAGATGGGGGAGATGAAGGAGATGGGGGAGTCGCTAAAAAATTAAAGTTTTTTGAGAAAGCGACGGCTTCGCCGTCGCTTTCTCAAAAAACACCTCATTCATAACCCCTACCCCAATGCATGCTGCAATCCTGCCAGTAAGCGTTGATTTTCTACGTCAGTTCTAACCGCTATGCGGAAATAGCGATCGCCTAATTCTGGAAAACTCATACAATCGCGAATCAGCACCTGACTCTGGTGTAGTAAGTCGTGCTGCAATTTCATCACAGACCTATCAGACTGCACCAGTAGAAAATTGGCAGCTCCGGGATAAGGATACAACCCAGACAGCGATCGCAGTCCCGCAAGCAATAGAGGTTTGGCAGAAGCAAGCCAGTTCCAGGTTTGTTGCTGAAAGCCAGTATCTTGCAAAACAGCCACCCCTGCTGCTGCCGCCAGGGTATTGACAGACCAGGGATCCCGCCATTGCCGCCAACGGTTGAGTCGGTCGGGATGGGCGATCGCATAGCCCAGCCGCAACCCAGGCAAACTATAAAATTTGGTCAGCGATCGCAAAATCACCAGATTGGGATAGTTTGCCACCCACTCCACCAGGCTTTCCTGGTGTTCCGGCAACAAGAAATCCATAAACGCTTCATCGACGACCACTAAAGCAAATTGCTCTAGATAAGGAAGCAGCGTTTTGGCTGAAAATAGCGTGCCTGTGGGGTTATGAGGATTGTTGAGGAGCAGTCCACAGGTTTGAGGAGACAGGGAAGGGAAATTAAACTCTAAAGATGAAGCATGAGGAGTGAAGAGTAAATCATAATCCTCATCAACTCCATTTTCCTGACGTTTTCCTCCCCCCATTCCTTGTCTTGCCCACTGCAACGGATACGGCAAAATTTGAGCATCGAAAGCATTCAGTGCCCTTCCATAGTCGCCAAAGGCAGGGGTCGGTAACACAGTCGCTTCCAGGGTTGAGAGATCTCGACTCACCCACGTCAGCAATTCCGCAGAGCCGTTGCCCGGAAGAATCCAGTTAGCGGGCACCGCATGAAATTGACTTAATGCGTGGCAGAGTTCCCGATAATCTGGGTCCGGGTAGTCGCGTAGATGCCGCAGATGTGACTGAATAGCGGCGATCGCAGACTGAGGCGGACCCAGAGGATTAATACTGGCAGAAAAGTCAAGAATCAAATCAGGGGAACAACTGGCGAGAGATGCTGCCCAGGCCAGGTTCCCCCCATGTGCGGGTCGAAAAAATAGCGAATCGCTCAAATGCAGAGCCTCTACTTTGGTGGAGCAACCTTCTCTTTAAAGAGCTTACCAGCTGAGAATGCAGGTACCTTAGTAGCCGGAATTTCCATTGCTTCGCCGGTTTTAGGGTTACGTCCTTCCCGGGCTTTGCGATCGCGAGGTTCAAATGAACCAAAACCAACCAATGTAACTTTGTCACCCTTAGAAACCGCTTCCATGATGCTATCCATAGCAGCAGTTAAAACAGCATCTGCCTGCTTTTTGGTGACACTCGCCTTATTAGCGATTTCATCGACTAATTCACCTTTATTCATGAGAATCTCCTTAAATCACGTATCGGATAAAACGAGCACTTTAGAATCTCATCATGAGACTCTAAATGAATTGTTCGAGGTAGGAAAGCGAAATCGCTGAAACCCCTATGAACTCGAATTTTCAATGCTTTATTCTAAATGCAAGTTGCCAGATATGGATCGTCAAAACCTTTAATTTATATAGATTTCGGGACTTTTTAGCAAAAATCTAAATAACTGACCCCAAAATAGGGGTACAAATGGCACTTTCTTAGAGAAAGATGAAGCAAAATTTCCCAATTTAGAAGAGAAGTCAGCCTTCCTGGCACTCCGATTGGATGTTTTTTAAAGCCTTCTACTCGCCCGTTGTGAGTCCAACCATGAAACTCAAAAAAGATATGGGGTGAAAATGCCTCCCTCCTGCTCCTGCATGCTGATGACGGCGGAGGGTGGAACCCCCTTCAGGGTTAGGCACAGGCGATACTCAATCCACGAGATTCGGTGGGAGTGCCACGCGGAGGGCAGCACTCACACCGAATCTCATAGCCTAAATTAGTAGCCCTCAGAATCAGGTATCCTATGTAGGACTTTTTGCAGGGGATAAAGGGGGTAAATGCTCCTTATATCCCCTCTAAAACTTTTAATTTGGTGGACTAGAGCGTACTTTAAAACTCGCTAAGAGGATTGTTTTTTCGTGCGCGAAGCGCACGAAAAAACAACTTTTAAACCAGACCTTAGGTACTCGACAACGTCCACAACTCTCGACCGTTGTCACCGTCCTCTGCCGTAAAGAATAGCTCGCCGTTAAAATCGACCAATTCTAGAGGACTGGATGAATCTTTGCCCGGATTAATATCTCGAACCCGAATCGTACCCGTAGAGGTGCCATTGGTTCTCCATAGCTCCCGTCCCGAAGCCTCTGTGGTTGCCGCAAAGTACAGTAAATTACCAACCTGAACTAAGCCCGTGGGGAAAGAACCTTCTCCACCTACAAAAATATCTTTAACCCGCACCGTACCATCGGCTGTCCCGTCGCTCCGCCATAACTCAAACCCGCTGATGCCGTTCGTTGCCTGGAAATACAGGACATCATTAAAATTAGCCAGACTTGAGGGAAACGAACTATCACTCCCAGACGCGATATTGGTGACCAACGAAGTTCCATCCAACGTGCCATCACTTTGCCACAACTCTCGACCATTGTTTACCGTGGTTGCAGCGAAATAAAGAGTATCGCCGATTGGCACCAAATCAAAGGGATTAGACCCTTCTGACCCCAGTTGGATATCTCTAACCAGATTCGTTCCCTCCAGTGTTCCATCGCTACGCCAGAGTTCTCTACCAATCGGATTGACGTCGCCTCTATCGGCTGAGAAGAACAACTCTCCATTGAAATCGACTAACCCCAAGGGATTAGACGATCCTGAACCCAAATTAATATTTTCCACCAGCGTTGTTCCGGTGCGGGTGCCATCACTCTTCCATAACTCTTTGCCCTGCCCATTGCCATCATCTGCCGCAAAAAAGAGAGTATCCCCAACCACCACCAGTTCACTTGGGTCAGACCCTTCAGAACCAACATTAATATCTCTGACTAGAACGGTGCCGGCAGATGTGCCATCACTCTTCCATAGCTCTTTTCCGCTACTACCATTGTCGGCAAAGAAATATAGCTCTCCGTTAAATGCAACCAGATCAGATGGACTGGAGCTGTCTTGTAAGTCTCCTGTTGAGCCGGTATTAATATCTTTAACAAGTACAGTCCCTCTAGAGGTACCATCAGATTTCCAAAGCTCAACCCCAGTGCGACCATTGGTTGCGGCAAAAAATAGAGTATCGTCAACAACGGTAAGAAACTGGGGATTAGAACTATCTACACCAGGGTTAAGGTCTTTAAACGGAACGGCAAGTCCGCCACCGTTGCCACCATTGCCACCCCCATTACCGCCATCATCATCATCATCATTCCCACCCCCACCCGTTGCCCCAAAAATTGTACTGAGCCGGTAGTCGGTACCGCTCCCTTTTCGCGCTCTCACTAAAATGTAATAGGTTCCAGGATTTACCAACGTGATATTAATAAATTCGCTGGCTCCTCGTCGCCGCGTCGCCGATCGAGCTAAGACACGTCCTTTGCTATTGAGCAAAAACAGATCAGCGTCTCCTTCCATTTGGTCTAAGGCGATGGCAGCAAACCGAGAGCGAGGAATATCAAACCGATAATGATCTTTGATATCACCTTTGCCGACCGAATCTTTAAACTCTTGTATGCGAAAGCGAGTTCGAAAGAGTCGAGCCTGTTTGAGCGTGTTCCCAGCTTTATCACTTGCCATAGTTCTGGTTTCCCTAGGATTGAGTCGCCTGATGGTAATAGGTCACAACTGAAGTAGCCAATAGACGATTAAGTATTGTTGAAACAATATAGCTAGTACAGCAAAACGAAAGTTTTGTCAGGGGTGAAGGGGTGGAACCCCTTCTTGGGGGCTTCGCCCCCAACCCCCCATGTTGCAAAATTTGGTGTTTGCAACACTAGATTATCTGTTGTCGGTTTTTCTCACGACAAAAAACGTTGAGATAGGGCAAACTCTTGTGCCCTATTCCCACCGTTATATTGCGGCTGTGCGATCGCCTCTATGAGCAACATATGCCATCGTTTAGTTTTGCTTGAGTTCTGCGTCTAAGTTGATTTTTGGCAGCGTGGCATCGTCACACTGCCAAAAATAGACCTTAGTTTGATTCAAGCCACACGCTCTTAAGGAACTTGAACCCCCTGACGTTGCAAGATTTGTTGAACATCCTGACCAGGAGAATAGCGATAGCCAAAGGTAGACAGGTCAGAGTCATTCATGATCTGAGGAGTGACCAACACAATGACTTCTTGACGAGTATTGTTCCGTTCTGTGCTTCTAAATAGTGCGCCCAAAATCGGGATATCGCCCAGAATGGGAACCTTGGAAACTGTTGTCCGATCAGACTCCTGGATAATGCCTGACAGAATCAGCGTTTGACCATCCCTGAGACGGATAGCACCTGACTGAAGCGATCGCGATTGCAGTAAGGTAATGTCACCTTGAATATCTGTCGTTTCTACCGTTGCTCCAGGAGAAGAAACGGTTGGGTTCACTGCCAATGTCACAAAGCCATTGTCATCAATGCGTTCAACCTGAATTTGTAACGTCAAACCCGCATCATTGATAATCGGCTCAAATTCTCCCGGACCTGTACCCCGAATCCCACTGTAAACCTGAGAGGTCAGAGCGACGGTAGCCGTCTGCCCTTCCTGCACCATTAAGGTTGGATCCGTCAAGATCTTGGCATTGCCGCTGACCACCTGTGCTTGCAACGATGACAGGAAGCGAGTGGGATATTGGAATAGTTCTGGTAAGCCAATCTCAATCGTGCCATCATCTGCAATATCGGTAATACCGGGCTGGAGTGGATTGAGATCCGTACCAAAGGGCGGACGTGCTAACCTACCCGATGGAAATCGAGGATCGAAAACATTAATAGTCGTGGTAGTGCCATCGGGGAGCTGAACTTCCACCGGGAATGTTCTGACAGGTTGCCCTGTACTTTCTGTGCCACCATAAGGAGAATCAGGTTGGTCATCCAGGAAGGGACCCCCATCGAAACCCTCCGGAAAAGGAGCAAGGGTAACGGGCGGGCTAAGACGGCTGCCATTCACATCAGCCTGACTAGGGGGGTTAACCCGTCCATAGTTAAAGCTGGCAGCACCTCCATCATTCACAAAGAAGCCATCATCCCAGCCAAAGGAGAAGCTACTGTTAAAGTCTTCGGTGGCTAGCAAGTTGACATCCACAACTTTGACATTGACCGCAACCTGACGGCGACGCAGATCAAGTTGCTGCAACAGCACAGACGCAACTTCAACTTTACGGGGGGTGCCCACGAGTGTAATAGCATTGAGTCGCGGGTCAACCGTAACCGATAGCCCCTCTAATAGCAACGGGCTGTTCCCAGGCGTCACTTGCACTGCCACGATTTGGGGAGCTTCACGAACTTCTACAACCCGCGCCGCTGCACCTTCACCAATACTTTCAATCCGGGTGGGCTGAAAGAATTGACGGGATTCAGCACCTTGGGTTGCCAAAAAGTTAGCCGCATCAGTCACAGGAACTTGATTAAGCCGCAGCGTCCGGGCAATCACATTACGGGCTTCGTCAGGTAGACGAGGGCCGACAAACACTGTCCGACCGACTCGGTTAGCCTCAAGACCAGTAATCCGGAGAACGTAGTTAAAGACATCTTCAACGCGCTCATTCTCAATATCCAGGGAAATCCGAACGTCTGCACCTGCTACTTCCTCACCCGGTGTAGCAGGTGCAGCTGGAGCTGCACCTGTTGCTGTGGCGTCTGTTGCGCCACCAATATACGCCACGTTAATGCCAGCGGCACGCCCCAGCAAGGAGAGGACATCGCGAGCAGGAGCATCGCGCAGAACCAGGCGGGGAATCCGTTCTTCGGTGCCCAACGTCACGGAATCGGGAGACGAATCTACATTAGAGACAGAAATATCACCCAACGGTGGTGCGATCGCTCTGGGTTGCAGTGGTGGCACCAGACTAGTACTGGGCGGCTGAGCGGGAGCCCCGTTGATGGTGATCTCTGGATTTGGGACTAAAATGTCGGGCGCAGGAACGTTAGGCGATTGTGACGGAGGAACCTGGGCGACAGGGTAGTCGGCGCTGGGCGCAGCGGGAATCGTAGGAATTTGGAATGAAGCTGTAGGAGCAACAGGAGCGCTCGGTGCAGGAGCCGGTGCAGCAGGCGCTGCCATTTGCGCAGCATTAAAACTAGCACTGGTGGGCACGTAGCTCAGCACAATGTTGCGTCGATCTTGCTGAACCTGTGCTGCCGGAGCCGCCGCCTCACCATTAACCGTCACTCGAATGCTGTTGGCATCCAGTTGTGTGACCATCACGGAGCTGATGCCAGGAGCCGGATTATTTTGCAAATATCCATTACCCTGTGGTAGATCAAGCTGGGCGTTAATAATGTCAGCGGTGAGAGCATTGTCTCGCTCGACTGTAAAAATTTGTGGGCGATCGCCACTGCGAGTCTGAAGTACGACCTGCATCCCCGCATCGGTTTGACTGACCTGCACCCCCGTCACTTGAGTTGCATCTGCCCATACCGGCTGGGTCGATAACAAAATCAGCGACCCGCCACCGATAATACTTCCTAATGCAAACTGTCTCTTCATGAGTCCACTCCTCTACAGAACAGGCGAAAAAAATACGTTGTGCTACGAATAGATGGGATTAGGTGGTTTTAGGCTGAACGCGTAACGTTCAACCGTTAAGGTGACGGGGATGGAGATGCATTCGGGTCTACGGGTGCATTTGGATCTACGGCGGGAGCAGCAGGCGGTTGCGATACAGGCAGCAGTGCAATTAATTGAAATGAGGTGGTAATCCGGGTCAACGGTTGCCCATTCGCGACCAAACGCCCTTGTTCATCCAAGACAACGCGTTGCGACGCCTCATCCAGCTCAGATTTAAAATCTTGAACGATCAACAACGGTTGCAAGCGCTCAATATTGCGCATGATAGATTGAGTTTGGGCATAGTCTCCCTGAAGCTCTACATTAAACGTGACCCGCTCTAGCCTGCCATTGAGTGTCGTCCCAAACGCACCATCGTTGACGACATCTGGCTCAGTCAGCACCAAATTTTCAGCCGTTGCCACTGTACCTGGAGTTCCAGCCGTGCTGGCTTGAAACTTCGATAAATTAGCCCGTCTCTCTGGATCCGTAATGCCTGCATTCACCGACTGAACTCGTGCATTGACATCTAATAGCAACGTCTCCAAGCTTCTCTCGGTGGCAAAGAGAGCCAAGACATCCGCTTGCAACTGTTCCGCGTCTTTCAATTGCTTTCTGGCTTCTTCAATTTGCCGCTGCGTTTCCTCCTGGTTAACCAATTGAGAACGCTTCTCAGAGGCTGCCTGCTCTAACGTTTGTGTTTGCTGCCATGCTGGCTGCACCACATTGATTAACAAATAGACCGCACCTGCCAAACCCAATAACGCAACCAACGTACCACTGACGACAGGAGTTAACTGCACACCAAATATCGTCGGATAAGACGGGGCTTCTTCAAACCCGCCATCTCCAGAAATAAAATCACCACTGGCGGTCATTGCTGAATCACTCCTTTGCTTCGTAATTCTTCAATTCTGGCGGCAAGCCCTACCGCTAAGTTGCGTTCCAAATCTTGCATGAGTTGAGACGTGGGCAAATTGGTTAACGTCGTTACCACCGTAAACCTGACAACTTTAGGCAATTCCACTTCGACCTGAGCAGCAATATCTTCTCTAAACTCAATCCGGGTTGGGTCATCAATCAACTCGGCAGCCAGGATTTTAGTCAACTCAGGTTCCAAAAAGGGCGATTGCTGTAACGTCAACAAAAAGTCATTGACTTCATCAAAGTTGCGGGCGACACCACTAATTTGAATCACCGTAGACGGCTTTTCTACGACGGGTGGCGGTGCTGGCGGTGGTGCCGACCCATCAGCCGGGGCAGGAGGTGGGGGTGGCGCAGCAACTGGAGTCAGTTTCTTTTGCTCGATCGAGTCGAGTTGCATTCCAGTCGGCACCCGACCTCGAACATCTTGCAAAATAGCCGACCACGGCTTAATTCGGTCAAAGACCGTCGCCAAAGCCTGGTTTTGCTGATTCATTTGATCCACCTGCTGGCGGATCGTATTCACTTCTTGCAATTGTGCCTGTGCGGCTGCCAACTGACTATCTAACTCAGCAATTTCAGTTTGTAGTTTGGCATTGCGGGTTTGCAAGAAAAACCACAATCCTGCTGCCAGTGCGGGCAACAAAATCCCCACGGCAACCCCGACAAACAGAGGAGCCTGACTAGACTGTACCGCTCTCGGCGCAGACGTCCCCGCCTCGGATGGGCGGATAGTCCGATCATTTAAAAAATTGACATCGAGACTATACATGTCACCACGCCTCCCGCAGACCCAAACCTAAAACAACGCCTAACCCCGGTCTTTGAACCGACGGTATCTCTTCTTCTACTTCAAGCGATAAGGCTGAGATCGGGTCAACCTGACTAGCAGGCAAACTCAATCGTTGCGAGAAAAACTCATCTAACTGCCCAATCGAACCACCCGGACCTGCTAGAAGTAGTTGGGCTACTTCCAGGTTTTCACCCTGATTTAAATAAAAGTCGATCGAACGTCGCAACTCATCGGCCAACTCCCCTAAGACTCGCAGCATGGCAGCAGTGCCTGGGTTTGTTCCGCCCATCTTAGGTGAGGAGCCCACACTATCCATTGGCGATACGGGCACCGTCATCCCCTGTAATAAATCAGTATTACGAGAGGGCGGCAAGTTCATTGCCCGACTTAATGCCGTTTGAATTTGATACGTACCAATTGGCACAGTTCTAGAAAACTGAGGAACCCCATCTACCACGATGGAAATCTCAGTACTTTCAAACTCAATATCGACGATCGCCGCTGCTTCTTGAGGTGTGAACTGTCGCAATTGTTCGCGAATAGTTCGGATCAAAGAAAAACTACTAATTTCTAAAACATTGATGGACAAGCCCGCCTGTTGAAATGTATCGAGATAAGAATCCGTTACTTCTCGACGGGTTGCTACCAATAAAACCTGAACTTTCTCAATCCCATCTTCGTCTACAAAAAAGCCAAGTTTTTGATAGTCTACATCTGCTTCTTCGCGGGGAAATGGTAAGTAAAGCCCTGCCTCTTGGTTTAAGACCATCTCTCGTAATTCGCGATCGTCTAGTTCGGCAGGTACCGGAATAATCCGAGTGACCGTATCTCGACCACCAGGGATCGCCGTTGCTGCATGTTTGGTTTTGATTTTGCTTTCTGCCAATGTGGACTGAATAATTTCAGCCATTCCAGCAGAATCGAGAATTTGCCCCTCTTGAAAAATGCCTTCAGGAATTTCGGCTGATGCCAGTGTGACGAGCTGAAACCCTTGTCCTTTTCTTCGAAGACGAGCAATATTAAGACGATCCGGAGTTAGCTCAATGCCGACTCCCTTTGTTTTTTTTGCGAATAAGTTTTTGAGGCTACTAACCACAGTTTTTTCAACTCAACTAACTGAGAAGTTGGGATAGATTAATGAGTTCAGGGAAAGACAGAGGCAATTCTAGCAACAATTTCTGTGGATAAATACAGAAAGTAAAATAATTGCGTATGTATGCTACCCAATTTAGTTCAGAATTGCCACCTTGACTCAAAGGATACAAAGTTTAAAGAAAAATAACTACGTTTTTTTGAGTCAGGCTTGGGCACAGAGATCGCAGATCTAAAACGAGATTGTTTCGCTCTAAGATTCAGGCTTAAAACGAACTACTCTAATCAATCACTCGGTAAAAATCAAGCGGTTTTAACAGCGATATTACCCACAATTTAGAGAAATGAGTAGAGTTAGTCGAAATTTAAGCACAAAAAATGGGTGTTGCGCACAAGTTTTGCAGGATATTTACCCTTTTTTTTGTAAAAATCTGCTGGCTCAAATGATTTTGAACCCCAAACATCAACCCATAGGTCAGCGTACTCGACCAAGCAAGACCCGATAGCCGCAACGCCGCATCCATATTGACTGAGCGGAGATTTCCTATCCCCATGCGATCGCTCTCTTGAAAAGTGGGCACTCTAACATCAACTCAACATTGGACGTTCCCCGGTAGCAATGCCGGGATTTTTTTTGAATAACCATGGGCGATCGCCCATTTCCTCATTTTTCTATATATAGCGATCCTAAATCCGGTGTGAAAGCGCCCGCCCGAAGGGCGGGCGCTTTCACACCGGATCATTTTCACAGATCAAATAAGATTGCTATAGCTCTACGCAATCCAGTTCGGACATCGGGGGGTGGGGGCGGTGCCTCCACCCCTGCACCCCGTCCTAACCCTAATGCGTACCGCCATAGCAATTCCCAATTGCTCTGTCACAACAACCGGCATCTCAATCGCCAATCGCTATCAAAAACGGCATTGCTCAGGATCGTGGGTTTAATAAAACCCGATTCTTTTTGAGAGAGCGGTGGCTCCGCCACCGCTCTCTCAAAAAGAATTACAGGTTAATTAATCTGTGATCCTTAGTATCGCGATGGATGCGAACGTGAACCCTTCGGGTTCACGTTCGCATCCATCCTGCAAATTGGCAACGCCCTAAGAAACCCTTACTTTCTTTATGTCTACCAAGTCACGAGGCCACAACCTAGTAGAGCCAGGGGATCAGTCGTTTGACCCGCTGTTGATAGCTTAAATAATCAGGATATTTCTCTGCCAGCCAAACCTCTTCACGCGTTGCCTTGGCATTGAAAAAGACAAAAAGGACGGCGGTTGCTATCAGATGAACCAGACTCAACGAATAAAGTGACCAACCCAATGCAGCCAAAATCAAACCGCTATAGAGGGGATGTCGCACTACCCCATACACCCCCGACTGCACCAATTGACCGTCTTCTTTGGGATACGGTAAGGGTGTTAAACTTGCTCCCAAATCGATCACGCCTTTGAGCAAAAAGGCGATCGCCACGATCGCCAGAACAGCGGCGATGCCCCAGTCCAGGTAACGCCAAAGGGGAAGCAGTTGATCTACCCCTGCCGGACGATAGATCGGTAAGAGAGCAAACCCTACGAGCAAGACACCTTGAGCCACGACCCAATATTCGCCCTTTTGACCCCGACGCCATCCTTCACGGCTGAACCCCCAATCTGTCAGCAGTTTCATGGTTTAACCCCCATCGTGTAGATGGATTTAATTGTCACTGGTTCATCATCACGGGTCAATGCAACAGTTCGGCAAACAGCTTCAGGTATTGATTAGCCTGTGTTTCTAAGGGAAAGACCCGTTCGGCTTTTTCGCGGGCATTGTGACACAGGTGTTGGTGGCGATCGCGGTCTGCTAACACCCAGGCAATGCCATCCGCCAAATCTTCAACCTCATAGGGTCGCGCCAAATAGCCATTGTGCTGATGATCGACAATATCCTTAGGACCAGTTGCATTAAAAGCCACAACCGGAGTACCACACGCTAGCGACTCAGAAGCAGTTTGACCAAACGCCTCCTGCATAGAAGGAACAATCATGACGTCCGCAGCCGAATAGACTAACGCTAAAGCAACATCGTCATGTAATCGATCCATATAGTGAACTTTAAACCTTAGATCAAGAGAAGTATCGGGTTGAGATAAGCCGAAAATCACAAGCTCGATTTGTTCTCCCTGTCCAGCATGAGTGAGTTTTTGCAAAGCTGGCAGCAAAAACTGAAACCCCTTCCGTTCATCGTTCATGACACCAGAAGATGCTCCAAATAAAACTAATTGCTTATCGTGAGGTAAGCCCAGCACATCTCGTGCAATAGTTTTTGGGATGGGCTTGTACCGATTCAAATCAAGTCCATGAGGAATGACTTCAATCCGCAAGTCTTTAAACAATGAACTGCTTCTGGCACATTCAGCAAACCAGTGACTGGGGGCAACGATGGTCAGATCAAGAGGCTGCCAAACTTTAGACTTACGCGACAAAATTTTGTGAGATAAATCACTGTCCTTACCACTCTTCAATTGAGGACAGGCACCACATTCGCTTTGGTAACGGACACAAGTTTGAGTGTAATGACACCCACCTGTAAAAGGCCACATATCATGAAGCGTCCAGACCAGGGGCTTGTTAAACTTGCTCAACGTTTCAATTTTGATGAAACCGTTACAAATCCAATGTAAGTGGACAATATCAGGATTGAGTCGTTGAACGTGAGTGGCGATCGCATCTGGAAACCATTGAGGCGAAAACATTAAGCGCTCACGTTGAGGATAGGAGCGTAACGGTAAGCCATTCATGGTTGGTCCAAGCTTTGTCAGCATCGTCTTGTCAGCTAAGACATCTGAATCCAGGCTAGATTTAGCCCGTACCAACATTTGCGACCCAACACCAACCTCCTTCAATCCAGAATGCAAGCGATAGGCAGCACGGGCAGCTCCACCATCCAAATCAGACGTACTAAGATGAACAACTTTCATATAAAACTCTCAACATAAAATTGATTGATATAGCGGTGCCCGTTTCGGTAAATTGCGGTCTGAGGAGTGAACTCCTACGCAGGGGACACTGTCCCCTGCAACCCCTGTGTTGCATGAACCTGCACAGAGCCATAGTTTAGAGGGTGAATCAATCCAAGAATTTCGAGCATCCCAATTACAATTTCATCCCAAGGTTCATACTCTACAATGTCATCTTGAAGCCTTAGGATTGTGGACTTAATAGACCCGACGTTTATTGTTGGCAGCGTGGCGTTGCCGCGCTGCCAACAATAAACGTCCGGATTTTATTGAATTGGTAATTCAGTGTTGATATCCCACAAACAGAGGCATGACCTGTCCTCGCATTTCCCGTGTGAAGAATAATCGGGTTTCGCCATTTTGGATCTCTCTAACTTGAATACGATAGTTTCGGTTTGCTCCAGAAGCACTAACCGAATAAGTCAGCGATTGACTCGATTCATCATTAACAAAAGCAGCTTGATCTTGCTCATTTTCTTCAAATGGTATCACTGGATAAATTAATCCTCCGACCAACTCTGTTTTCCCTCCATCCGTCGTTTCAATGACAGATCCTTTCCCCTCAGTCTTCAATCCTAAAATCCAAAGATTTCCACCTCTATTGACGATTTTGGTTTTGGGAACATGCAAACTCTCGGCATTGAGCTGTCTTGCCCAGACATCCTGAGGATACTTTAAAAACAAATCCGTTTGCACGTCTTCGAGGAACAGATTGCCAGAATTAGGAAAGTTTTGAATTCCTTCACCTTTGATCTGACAATGTTTAATCACCAAAGGGCGAGAAGAATGATGTTCAATAATAATTCCTCCCAACAAAAGCCCTTCAATTACAAGCGGTTCTTTATCGTTTTCTTCAATCCGAAAAGTAAATGTTGCAGGGTCATTTAGATTGGTTAGCGATTCAAACCCCAACACATGTTTGACTGTTTTAGGAATGCTGATAATACCATCAACACGATAGATTCCTTGCGGGAAATAGATAGTGGATGCACCGGAATCCATTGCCGCTTGAATCGATGGATAATCTTTGACATTTGACCAATGACTCAAATCATTGTCGTGAAAGATTGGAGTTTCTTCAATTGGTAAATTCAGGGCATGGGATGGACTATCAAACAAACTGTAGGTTTGATCGGATATGTATTCAGATTGATATAGTCCTGGGACAACAGAGCGATGATTTTTAATCGCAGATTGATAGCCTTCAGCTGTGATATTTTTTGCATACAGGAAGCCATCATTCTCAACCGCACTTCCCGCTGAGTTGTCCTGAAAAAAACTATCCAGTAAAACGACTAAACCTCTTCTATTTTGCACTGCCGGAACAGAACGACCCGCATTAAGATTGAGCATGCCTCGACTAGCATTTTGAACTTGTAAATCTCGAATTGCTAACGTGTTTCCTTCGTTTACTATCCCTGCTCTTTTTTGGTTTTTTAGCAGAATGTGTTCCAGGGTAATGCTATAGATCGGTTGACGGGCTCGAATACCATAATCAAAGCCTTCGACCACCAAGTTTTTTACTAAACTGGGACCGGGCCATTCCCTCACCATTGCCAGACCAACAACACCTGTTTTATCACCCGAGCGGATCGTCACATCCTCAATTGCTCCTCGATTGTTAGACACATAGTCGATGCCAACTGCTCCTGGATTTCCTGCACCTGTGTCAATGGTTAAATCGCGAATGTAATACCGAAAGGCTGCATTACCTTGCGGGGTAAGAATAACGGGCTTGGGGCTACGAACATCTAAAAAATTGGGGGTTGCATCTTTCAGTTTAATGATGCTTTGACCTTGCCCCTGTCCCCGGATGGTCGTGCAGCATTTTCCTTGCCCAGACGGGAAGACCAGGGTGTCGCTAACCAGATAGGTGCCTTTGGGAAAGTAAATGATTTTGGGTCTGGTAAAGTCTGAAAATGGAGCTTGTAGTGCTTGGCGAATGGCATTTGTGTCATCCGTATACCCATCTCCTTGTGCGCCATAATCCTTCTGAATGTCAATCCAACCAATATCATCGGGGAATTGCTTTTCAGGCACAGAGCTATCTTCTAGTGCAGGCAGACGGTTGACGGAAGACGTAGTAGTTGCAAGATTGGGTGTAAGCGATGACTGTCGAGCCGCACAGCTTATACTCACTACGATGAGTAAAGTAACTACGAAAACCCTGAAGAATCGTTTCATCGGAGTGCCAACTATTAAAATCACATTTGAATGGATAATCAGGTTGATTTTAGATAAGCGATCGCAGATGAAATTAACATTTCCCAACTAAATGCCAAATAATAAGCTGGATATGTTTTTTCTTTTACTCAAAAGCTCTGTGATGCCCCAGCTGATTAGCAAAGTAATCATTGCAATTGCCAATAAAACCAAGCTAGAAATATGGGCTAAGAAACTCGGAAAAAGTCGAGTTGCAACAATATAGAAGCTTTCTATAAACAGCAGGTGAATGAGATAAATTCCAAACGAAGCCGTACCTAACTGCTGAATCCAATTGCTTTCTTTCAGGAGTTGTGAGGTTTGAAGTGCAAGTGCTAATGTAATGTATCCTCTTCCAATCTCATACACCGCAGCCGGGAACAGGTAAACACCAAAAGCATTAATTACAACGAAAGCGATCGCTGCCACAACTACATAGTAAGGTTTGAATTGGGGTAAACGCTGCTTGACTGATGGATAGTTCAAAATCATTGCTAAAAAGATGTAAGGCAAGCACCTGAGCAACCACGCAAGGGCAACTAAAGCAACTCGCAGCAAAGCATTTTGGGTACCATCTGGGAAAAGCAGTTCAAAAAGGTTGTTAAAAGCAAAATTCGACTTGTTTTTAAATTCATTATCGGATGCAAGGATGACTTCATATAAAAACAAACTTGCTATAAACAATAAGACTAAGACCTGAAACTTGACTCCTCGCTTAATCCATAACTCTGACAATTTAACTAACAATGTACCCGTCATGAGTAATGGTAAGAAGTAGAGATGAATAGCGATTCCACCAAAAAACAAGATTGGTACCGCATCTTCAAACAACCTCAGGATTTCACCTGTTTCACCTTGTACTCCATATTTCAACACTTTATACAGTAAATAAATGCCACTCCAAACAGCATAGGGAATTAACAGACGAATGATTCTAGCCCCTAAGGGATACTCTTTTGCAGTGGCGAACATACGACCTATTGCAAGATAGAACGATGTCGCCAAGAAAAATGGAACAGCAAAGCCAGCAAATTCTAAGATTGGACTCAAACCCGGAGGCTGATGACCGAGAGGCTGATGAATATGCAGAATTATAACTGCGTAGATTGCTATCCCTCGAAATAAATCAATCCCTACTAAGCGATGCTTTTTATCCATCCCAAATTAACTCCATCTTAGTATTGGTATTGGATGAGGAATTCATCAATATAGAAGAAAAATCTGAGACCCTATCCGAAAAGGGATCAGAAGAGTTGATTTTCGTGCCCTTCGGGCACGAAAATCAACTTTACGGATAGATTTGTAATGCTTCTACTTCAACCAGGCAGATAAATCTCGTTGGATCAAATCCTGAAGTTTGAGAACATCATCTCGATAAACTTCAATTAGTTCTTGGCGCAATTCTGGAGAGAGTTTAGGCTTTGTGAGCATATGCTTTTCAAACGTCTGCCCAATCCCCTTTGGCAATAGAGGCTTCAAAACCGATTTGATCGATTTTTGTCTAGAGAGCCAATACAAAAACTTATTTTTAGGGATACCAGAAGCACCTGCTTTGACAGAAGTATCAGGAACAAACGTATCTTCTACACCCAAGTAAGAAAAGATTTTTTGCAACGTTTTGGTTGCATCCCGCTGTAAATCTTCGTTCAGGCAGATATGAATCTGATTTTTATCGAATACCTTGTAGTAATACGATAATTGTTCATAGTAAAAACCCAACTTTTTGTAGTAAAAAATGGGCGACCAATTTTCTCGGATGAAAGTCTCTTCCATCTGAAGCGCTTGCTCAAAATCGGTCATGTATTCCAGCCCCTGTTCAATACTGCTGAGATATTCGCCTAAAAAGGCAGAATATGCTCTTTCTGCTGGATGGCGCAAAATCGCAATCAACTTTGCTTCGGGAATGTAAGCCTTAATTCGATTCGCGGCTTTGGGCGTATGCAAATAACTGGGTGAGGCTTCGCCAATTGCTTTTTCGGTAGACACCTCATCAAACAGAGCCTGGTAATCTTTAAAGTTAGTAATCGCTGTTGTATTAATCGGGTCTAAAACACCACCCGGTCTACGGAAGCAGAGATTTTCCCCTTCAAAACCAAAGAAATGAGGTTCTTTGAGGGTGGTCATGAAAACATCTGGGTGCTGCTTAAGATAGTAATAGAGTGCCGTGGTGCCTGACTTTGCCGCACCAATAATCAAAAAGTTAGGTAGAGTCATGGCTTTAGAGATATACGATGGTAGGAAAAATAAGTGTTACTGTTGGTCTGAGTCTAGATCAGCATCAATGATTGATTTAGATTTTAGGTGGCTCTGGCTTAGGCATTTTAGAGGGAGCTGCTAAACGCGCAACATTCAAAAGCTTTTTGAAGAATTTGGGGAAGAGAAGAAAGATCGTGAGTAAATAGGCGATCGCACCCAAAGCAATGCAAATGCCCAATAGTACTGAAACATTCAAACTATCAGCGAAGAAATACTTGAACAGCCAGATCACCGTAACCATAACGCCTGAGCTGACGAGGGGTGGGATAAAGCGCCCCATATAGTCGGCAATGCTCAGGTGAATTAACCTGCGAACTGCCCAGAGTCGCACAGGAGCTAAGAGGTAACCAGAGATCACCAAACCAGCCGCCACAGCAATAATTCCCCATTTAACGGCTACGGAAAATGCGATGACTCTGGCTACTGTGTCTAACAACAAGAGCCACAGTGCCCATGAAGGCTTACCCATCGCCATAAAGACGGCTCCACTGAAGTTGAAAATGGTCAGCAGCAAACCCATCAGCGCCAAAATTTGCATGACTGGAATGCTGGGTTCCCATTGGGAACCAAACAATCCTCTGACCAACTCAGGCGCTAGTATAGCCATGCCTAAGAAAGAGGGTAAAGCAGCAAAGCTGACCAGCTCACCAGCGGAATAGTAAGCTTGTCGCATTTTCCCCAGATCATCTTGCATTCTTGAAAAAGTGGGCAAGATGACTTGCCTGACTGTATCCGTTAGTAATTGAATCAGCGTAACTAAGAGGCGATAAGCAACGGTGTAATAGCCCAGGACAACAGGACCTAGAAAATAGCCAATGAGGAAGTCATCAGCTCTCATACTGATAAACGATAGAAAGCTAATGCCAACAATATTGATACCGAAGCTGAATAAATCCTTAAAGTGCTTGATCGAAATCTTAAACCCTGGTCGCCAGCCGCTGATTTTCCACAAAAGAATTGTGCTAATCAGGTTTCCGACCAGCAACTGACTCACTAAACTCCAAACTCCAAACCCCTGAAAAGCCATCACAATCGAAACGATGCAACCAATCGATTGCCCTGTTAACTGACGTGCTGCTAGCAGTTTAAAGTTGAGTTGACGACGGAGAAGTGCTTGCTGGGTTGTACTCAACCCAGCAAGCACAATCATTAACGCCAGCCATTGAATAACAGGTGCTAGTTCCGGCTGCCTAAAAGCTTGAGCAATCAAGTCAGCAGTTGTCACACCAATGCCAAGCATCAGTAAGCTAATCCCAAGGTTAAACCAAAAGGCTGTATCTAAATGTTCTGGCTCCAGGTCTTTACGTTGGACAATAGCATCTGAAAATCCTTGAACGATCAGGGCTTGAACGAGTTGAACAAAGATGCTAGCGAGTGCAATCAGCCCAAAGCTTTCTGGCGTCAGCAGACGAGTCAGAATTAAAAATGTAATGGTGGAAAGTGCCTGCCCTCCCCAATTCTGCAAACTTGTCCAGACAACGCCTTTAATGGCTCTCTGTTGTAAGGTCATTTAAGTAACCATCCCGTTTCTAGGTTATGGATTAGCGGAGAAGTGTAGCTTATTGGGAAGAAGTGTCTGCACAAGCTTGTTCTATAACAACTCTCAACTTCTCAGCCGTCACATCAACCTGGGGTTCTTTATGGAAATTGTAATGATGTCCAGGGACGTCATAAATTTCCAACCCTCTGAGAATTAAATGTTCCCAACCATAATTGGCGTCAAACCGAATCCACCAGGGACGCTGCTGGACTCGCAGCATAATAACTCTATCGGGATACGGTTGCATTGGTGTATATTCTCTCACAGCACGAGCATTTGCCAATGCAGCAGCGGTTGGTTCAACATACGAATCAGGCACCTGCCCGCCCGCTGCCAGAATTGCTGCGTATTTTTCGGAGGCGGCAGCTTTTGAACCTCGATAAAACTTTCTGAACGTCGCTTGAAATTTTTGCCCCAAAATACCACCGATCATTTGCAAGAATTGTAATTTCTGGGTGAGTGGTAAATGGAAGAAAATACGTCCATGGCGAGCAATCTTTTTGGAAATGGATGTTCGCCGATAATAGAGCGGACCATAACTGTCTAACAGGACTAGAAGCGCTACCTTTTGACCTTGAGCCCGTAGGCGTTGTGCAATCTCATAGGCAATTACACCACCCATCGACAGACCTGCAATCACATAGGGACCTTCTGGTTGAACCGTCCGAATCGTCTGAAGGTAGAGCTTTGCCATATCTTCGACCGTAGTTAGAGGCGGAAGATTGCCATCTTGTCCTTGTGGTTGTAACCCATAAAAGGGTTGATCTGGTCCTAAACGATTGGCAAGATCACGAAAACTAAGGACGTTTCCACCCAAGCCATGCACACAGAAAAAGGGTGGCTTGGAACCTTGGGTTTGAAATGGAACCAGGGGAGTCCACGGGATAGAGCCTTGTTCGTGCCGGATCAACTCTGCCAATTGGGCAATTGTAGGAGCGGTGAGCAAGGTCGATAACGGCAGATTCTTGCCAAATTGTTGCTCAATCTGATTGAACATTCGTAGGGCTAAGAGCGATTGCCCACCCAGCTCAAAGAAGTTATCGTGAATGCCAATGGACGGCAGTGCTAAAACTTGTTGCCAAATCTGGGTAAGTTGTAACTCTAAAGCATCGCGAGGAGCTTCGGGCTGCTGACTCACATAGGATTTGACTCCCCGACTACTGCTGGCATGACTGCGCTTGTCAACCAGCTGTTGCTGCTCTACATCATCCAATCGCAGCAATTCAGATACCCGTTGCTCTGGGTTCTGTAAAACATTGTGCAAAATCTGTTGAAAGTGCCCAATCAGGGTATGAATGGTTGCGTCGTCGAAGAGATCGGTGTTGTACTTTAAGCTGCCTGTGATTACCCCGGCATCATCGATCAGCGACAAAAACAGATCGAAATCAGCAATGCCGTTATCGACCTCTAACGGTTGAATGGTTAGATCGCTCAGCTGTAATTCTTGACGAGGTGTGTTTTGCAGAGCAAACAGAACCCGAGACAAAGCTCCTTGCCCCGTTTCTAAGCGATTGGCGACATGTTGGATTGGCAGATCTTGATGAGCACTTGCTGCTGTGTTGACTTGCCGCACCCGATCTAAAAGCTCCTGGAAAGAAGGGTCGCCAGATACATCGCTGCGTAAAACTAAAAGATTGACGAAATAGCCAATGATGCCTTTTATGTCATTCCGATTGCGGTTGGCAGTCGGTGTACAAACGATGAGGTCTTCTTGTTGGGTATAGTGCCACAGCAATACTTGAAAGGCAGCTAGCAGGGTCGGAAAAAGGGTGGCTCGCGATTGACGACTGTATTGTTTTAGGGCAGTGGTTAGCTCTGAGGAAATCGTAAACCGATAGATAGCACTGCCTCGTTGGGCGATCGCAGGGCGAGGGCGATCGCACGGTAGTTTCAATTCTTGTAAATCACCAGATAATTGCTGTTGCCAATACCTTTCTAACAGCGTTAGAAAATTGCCTTGCAGCCATTGCCGTTGCCAGACGGCATAGTCGGGATACTGAACGGGGAGATCGATGAAAGTAGGTTCTGCACCCGTCGCATAAGAATGATAGAGAGTGGTTAATTCTTTAAATAAAATTCCTTCTGACCAGCCATCAAAAATAATGTGATGCACCGTCAACATTAGGACAAAATCCATGGTTCCCAGGTGCAAAAGCTTAGCCCGAAATAACAACCCTTGCTGAAGATCAAAGGGCTGTCGAGCTTCTTGCTCTATCAACTGGGCGGTTTGTTGTTGGCGATCGCTCTCGTCTAGCGATCGTAAATCGATGACCGATAGAAGCCGGGTCGGGACAGGTTGGATGACTTGAACGGGTTGCCCTGCCTCTGATGCAAACGTAGTCCGTAGCGATTCGTGGCGTTGCACCAGGGTATATAAGCTTTGCTCTAAAGCTGGCACATTCAGATCTCCGTGAATCTGAAAGGCAAAGGGAATATTGTAAGCCGAGTTACCGGGCTGCAACTGATCTGAAAGCCACAACCGCTCTTGGGCAAACGATGCTGGTATTTTCTCCTCTCGGGAAATAGGCAGTAGGGGGGGTGCCTGATTTTGCAGCTCAAAAATGGTTCTGATCGATTGCCACAGATCGGCTGCTCCGGGTGAGGGTGAAGAAGAAATCATTTGCTCCTTTTCACTGGATGTTTTTGGGGACATGGTAGAACTTCGCCGTTGTTATGAATCCAACTACCAGGCAAACTCGTAGATTTACCTGCTTTTTCCAGTAAATTATTTCGAGATTGACACAAATAACCGTAGATTTTCCAGTGTTTGGGTTTGATCTTTATCAAAAAAATATTGTCAATAGTAGAGCGATCGCCGCTATTCTCAAACAGATCGCAGCTCCTTGGCAACTCAGACCCTTAATCTATCCTGTTTTTTTTAACCAGGACGAGATCTGAGATTTGGGGAACTTTTATAAATGCTGTGTAAACTATAGCGCTTCGCACCTGGCTAAAGGACGGGTATTGAGTGAGAGCCGCGCTCCGCGCGGCTCTCACTCAATACCTTGGACTTTACAGTTACCCAAGCGCCACTTTGCCAGCAATGAGACGGGGTTGATTGTGTGCCTCGCAACATCCAGCACGCACGGCGCTATCCATCCTTATAAACCACAAACAATGGCGGCGACGTTTGAGTTTCTAGATGATTCGCGGCTAAAAAACTAGAGAGAGCATTAATCAAATGATTCGTCTCATTTAAAGCCCGATCAGACTCTTCTCGATACACCTCTCGGGCAGCCTCAAATTCGGCAATGATGGCAGGGCGATCTTCGCCGGTTAAAAAGTTGGCAAGTCGGCTACAGGTATTTACGAGTCGGGCGATCGCATGTCGCCGTTCTTCAGACGCCAGCATGATATCGGTATATAAACTGCCATCTTGAGCAAACAAGCGGCTGATCATATTGATCTCCATGCGATAAATTGGGCTGGCAAAATCTAAACTGCGCCTGACATCGACCCCTTCTTCTGCCAAAAATACGCCCAGACTGAGGGTAAAGAAATGACGGATCGCCTGCACTGTTACCATCATTTGGTCATGCTCTTGTGCCGTGCAGTAAATCAATTCGCCGCCATCTTGCTCAATCCAATCCAAAACCCACTGACACGTATCAATTTGCCGCCCTGGACACACCACAACTTTTTGTGCCAGAAACGATTCGATCCCAGGTCCAAACATGGGATGCAGACCGAGTACGGGTCCCTCATGCACATCCAGCATTGCCTCTACAATCGGCACCTTAATGCTGGCAATGTCTGCTAAAACAGTCGTGGGCGACAGGTATTGGGCAATATTGCGGATCACAGCTACCGTGCTTTTAAGCGGCACACAGACTAAGACCAGCTCTGCGTCTGCTAACAACTGCTCAGCCTTATCCCAGTTGTCGTACTCCAGTACGCTGACATGATGCCCTGCTGCCATCAAGCGGGCGCTAAACAGACGTCCCATCATGCCGCGTCCACCCACAACCGTGACCCGATGCCCCACCGTTGCTTTCGGCTCAATAGCGGGTTGGGTCAATGCCGCCATGCAACCAACGACAATACTTTGCCATAAGGCTTCAGGCACACCCGCCTGAGATAGCAATGATTGGCAGTTGAGCTGTTGCTGTTCCAGAGATATAGGGTTCGAATCTGCTAAAACTGAAAGGCGATCGCGCAACAACTCAATGATTGCCTGATCAATTTGCTGTAGAGTCTTTGGGGTTGACATGATGGAATCCATAGGGTGCCAGGTGGACGCGAAGGGATGGACTGGATTAGGTATCACCCTGATTAGTCGATGGCATCAAGCTTTCTTAACTTCATACAAACTTTGAGTTTGTTTCAAACAGAGTTGCAATTGCAGACCAATCACCCGACTGCTTTTCTCGTCGTACAGCAGATCTTCCCCATGATGTCCGGGAACTTCATAGATTTTAAGCTCATCTGTCACCTTGCCCCATCCCATGGTTGGATCGGGATAGCATCCTGGCGGTTGTTTACTGGCTCTGAATAAGATAGCTTGTCCTAAATAAAACTCTGGTTGGTATTCGAGGAAGGCTTTGACATTTGCTTCTTGAATCCTACGGAGTTTATCGGGTAGCGATCGCCCACTATCCAGATAGAAGATAGGAACAACAAATGCCCACGGAGTATATTTGTAGATCCAGAGACTCAATTGCTCGAGCCAATCATGAAGAGACAAAGATTTTTTAGGTTTAAACCCTGAATCAGCCACGCTGTCTGTAGCAAATTGCTCGTCTACAAGTCCCACCTCGTTGTGATCTGTATTCGCCGTCGCAGCCAGGTCAGTAGACTGTTCGGGGTGGGTTTCAACGGGTTGGCGTTTGGGTTGAATGAGTCTCTTCCAACGCAACATAATCTTGCTGGGCAAAAGAGATATGGCGAAGGGCAATAGTGCCATCAATCTTTTGCCGACGGGCATCAGTTTGGGGTAGCCAGGTCCAAGCGAGTCAATCAAAGCAACCAGTGCTGCTTCTTGACCTTGACGGCGAAGGATATGCGCCATTTCGATGGCGATCGCTCCTCCGATTGACAATCCTGTCAGATAATACGGACCTTCAGGTTGCAGTTCGCGCATTTTCTGCACATAGATTTCTGCCATCTCTTGCAAGCGATCAATCGGTGTTTCCGTGCCATCCAAGCCTTGGGGTTGGATGCCATACACGGGTTGATCGGCATTCAAATGGGGAATCAGTTGTCGGAACATTAAAATGTTGCCCCCTGCACCATGGATGCAGAACAGAGGCGGCTTAGAACCCTTCGGTTGAATCGGAACAATCGAAGACCACAGGCTTGATTCTGTATCCCCAGTCAAAAGTTGGGCGAGTTGTTCAATGGTTTGGGTCTCGAACAAGGTTGATAACGGCAGATTCTTACCAAATTGCTTCTCGATTTCAGCAAACAACCGGGCTGCCTGTAGCGAACTGCCCCCCAGTTCAAAGAAGCTCTCGTTACTTCCGACTCTGGAAATGCCCAAGATGTCCTGCCACAGGTTGGCAAGTTGCTGTTCCAGTTCTGTTTTGGGTTGGGTAGATTCGCTCGTCGGTCGGCGACCGAGCAACGTCAGTTGTTCTCGATCAATCTCACCGTCAGCCGTTAGCGGCATTTCAGCCAAGACCTGAACCGGGCAAGAAGCCGGTGTACCAAAGCGATCGCTTACATCCAGGTGTGCCAGCGCCTCAGATACAGGTGCCTGGGCTGTAACGTAAGCTGACAACGATTGCAACGAGATTGCAGGTGCTTCCAGATACCGCTGCACATTGCGCTTGCTACCATCTAGCCCGACCAATAGCTGAGTTTGTCCGTGTGCCAAACAACCTAACAACGATTGCATTCCGCTTTGAGGGCTGAGCGAATAGTATCCCTGAATGCGAGAGAATTCCTTCATCTGGAAGCCCTGGCTCATGCCCACCTCATCCCACATACTCCAGGCCAAACAATAGCTCTGGATAGACGTTTGAGCGCGTTGATAGGCGGCGAACGCATCCAAAAAGGTGTTAGCAGCGGCATACGCCCCGGCACGATTGCCCCCAAAAAAGCCATTGACCGAGGAAAAGCTAATAAATAAACAGTCAGGCTGATCTTTAACCAACTGATGCAGTGCCCAAGTTCCCTGAACTTTCGGGCGGAGCGTTTCTGCCAGAGTCGCAGGAGTTTCTTCTAACACAGACTGTTCTGATGCACGTCCAGCCAGATGAATCACGCCATCTAGATCACACTTCCAATCGGCACAGACTTTTTGAACCACGGTCTGCAATTGATCCAGGTCAGCAATATCAACGGCTTCGTACCGAACCTCTCCACCACCATGAGTTAAGGACAAATAGGCTTCAATCCGTTGTGCCGTTTTATCCGATTGATTGGCTCGGCATTCATCCCACGTATGGCGGTCGGGCAAGGGGGTTCGACCCAACAGTAATAGGCGAGCATGGTAATGCTGCAATAAATAGTTGGCAATCTCGGTGCCGACCCCACCTAAGCCACCACTGAGAATATACATCCCACCCATTTTCAACGGCATCGGTTGGGTCGGTTGATGGTGCCAATCGACTTTTTCTAACCGAGGGACTAAGCGATCGCCAGAACGATAGGCAACCTCACGGTCTGACTGCGACATTTGCAACTCTTGCAAAATCACCGTGGCATTTTCGTCACGCTCCAGTCCTGGTAAATCCAGATGGCAACAGTCGAGCCACGACATTTCTTGAGAGGCAGACTTGAGCAATCCTGCTACCAGGGTTTTGGCGGGCATGACCGCTTCGGTTGCGTGGGTGGATTGAGAAGCAGTTGCGGCAACCAGCAAACGTACTGGCTGTTCACTGCGTTGTCCGGCTTCCAGGGCTTTGATCAAAAGCAAAACGCTGTAAACACCCTGGCTCAGGGTTTGATCAAGCGCCTGCGATGACGTGATTTCACAGCCTGCACTATCAACAGTCCAGAGATGCACGATTTGGCAAATTGGCTGAGCATCCGGGGCGATCGCACTTAATAGTTTGTGGTAGTGATCGGGATTCGCCGGATCGATCTGATAGCGATCGCGCTGGATCTGAGAAAACTCTGAACCGACAACCACTCCGACACAAGACTCACCATTTTGTTGCAGGGTGGTACACAGTGTCTCACCCACACCCTCAGCATCCAGGAACACCAGGGTTTGCCCCGTACGAACCTGCACCGTTCCGGCAGTCGCCAGCTTGGGTCGCCAAATTTTGCGATAAAACCAATCGGGTAATGTGTTGGCATTCCCCAGCAACAGATCGACGGTTTGTAAAATCGAGTCAAATTCACCCGCTTCAAATTGCTTACTCAGTTGCGATCGCTGAATCTTACCAATCGCAGTTTTAGGAATGGTTTCCTGAGCCACAGGAATTAAATAGTCAGGATTCAGCCCAATCTTAGCCACAACGATTTGGCGGATGTGCTTCAGCAGGTCTGTCAGGCGATCGCTGTCTGCAACGGGTGTATTAAAGAAAACTGCCAGTTTTTCCGTTGCCGCCCCCGGTTCCCGAACCGCACAGGCAGCCGTGAAAGATACTTCAACGCCTTCAATTTCTTCAACGACGGCTTCAATTTCATGATTGTAATAATTTGCCCCGTTGATGATGATGGTTTCTTTGGCGCGTCCAGAGACCACCAGATGTCCACTAGAAATGAACCCTAAATCACCCGTATTAAACCAGCCATCGGGCAAAAAGACTTCTTGATTGACCGCTGGATTTTTGTAATATCCCGGAGACACCGGATCGCCTTTGACATGCAAACACCCGATCGTATCTTCATTGACCAGGTTGTTATCGCTATCGACAATCCGAATTGAGACGCCCGGAATAACGGGTCCCAAATCCGTAAACGTGCTGCAATTGGGATGATCGCTACTGACCCGCTTAATCGCCCCCTTGAGGGATGCCTTATCCACAATGTGACGTAGTAACGGTTGGGCTTCAGTCGGTTGGTAATAGGTAATCCCCGACCCCATCTCTGCCATACCAAACGCCGGTCTCACAGCTGTTTTGGGAAACCCATAGGCAGCCAGATTTTCAATAAAATCTTCAACGGCTTTAGAGGAAACCGCTTCACCGGCGGTTAACAGCGATTTCACACACGACAAATCCCAGGTTTGCTGCGTCTCTTGCTTCAAGGCATCATTGACTAAAGCATAGGCAAAGTTGGGTGCCCAACTGTGGGTGATGCGATATTGATTGAGCAAGTCCATCCAGTTGAGCGGACGACCCAAAATATATTCTTTAGACGCATAAATCAGCTGACAGCCCAGATAAACGCAGCGAACGTGCCAGTCGGAAATACTGCCAATGTGGTCAAACGGCAACCAGTTGAGAATGATATCGGATTCACTATGCCGACAGAGAATATTGGTGCCTCTGGCACGAGAAATCAAGTTCCAATGGGTCAGGCTGATGCACTTGGGCATCCCGGTACTGCCAGAGGTGAGGTTAAAGAAAACGACATCGTCAGGCTGACACGGGTGATGTGCCGTATCCGGCGGGTGAGCGCGTAACGTCTCAATCGCACTGATGGTTAAGGCGTCGGCAGGTAACCATTGCGACAGGTGTGCCACGGCTGGTTGCAGCGTTGCCGTTGTCAAGATCAGCGGTTGATCTAACAGCTTCCAGACGTTACACAGTTTTTCGACGCCGCTGTTTGCATCTTGATAAGACGGAGCCGGTGCCATGATCACGGGGATAAACCCACCGAGAATGCAGCCCCAAAACGCAGCGATAATATCCTGGTTGCGTTCCAGTTGAAAGATGACTTTGTCTTGCGGTTTAAGACCTTGTTGCCTCAGACCTGCCAGGATCTTTTCTGCTTCTTCCAGTAACCCGGCATAGGATTGATGCAAAACCGTGCCATCGGGTTGCAGATAAACAATCCGGTCGCCCAAAAATTTTTGAGCCGCTTGCTGTAAAACAGCCAGTAGAGTTTTTGGAGCATCTGCCTCGTCGGGTAACGGTCCGCCAAAACTCAGTGCCGGAACTTGAGATAAATGCTGTTCATCGGTTTCGGCAGCAGCAGCGGCGATATGTTCTGTAGTATCCGGAGCGATCGCCGGAGCCGCTTTCCAGTCAGGCAATAACGTAGCAAGATGCAGCAGAGAGGGTTTGAGGCTGGTTTCTTGCACCACCACAGCGGCTCGATCTACTGCCTCAACCGATTGCAATTTGGTTTCCCACCGCTGTGCCAGATCCGGATCAATCACCGGCAATTGCACAAGTGCCGCAAGATCCGGGGCACCCGTTGTCGTCAGCGGCAAATGAGAAACCGGAACATAGGCAGTCGGTAAAAGTTCGCCGGGTAAAACTGTTTTGAGATACGACTGTAAACGCTCTTCAGAAAACGGTTCGGATAAGACAACATAAGCGACTCGCTCGTGTCCGGTAACAGAAGATTCCCGTTTTAAAACAGTGCAGTCTTCAACGGACGATTCATCCCGCAACACAGCTGCAATCAACTGTTCATCCGTAATGCTGTCGGGTTGTTGGTGTATGGATTGAGCGAACCTCTGCCGCAATTCAGGAATTGATAGGCGCTGATCAGCCTTTGTAGATATATCTCTCCCTGTCAGAGTCATGCCGATTTCCCCTTGATTTTTGCAAGTTGTCAGGACTGGTTTAAGCGGCTTCAGTGAACCTTCCTAGTGTCAGGTTGGCATATCTCTCCGAAACATTACTAGGCTTGCCACTTAATCTTTATTGAAAGATTACAAACGTTTGATCAGATGGAAGTTTTTACGAATGTTGTGCAATGCTTCATGCTCAAACTTTAAAATTACTGAGAAAACTTGTAAGAATTAACTTTAAGGATCGTGAATTTAATAAAACCCAATTCTGTTCGTGAGAGCGATGGCAAAGCCATCGCTCTCACAAACAGGATGACAGGTTAATGAATCTCAGATCTTTATCAACCCACTTTATTTTGCCATCTAGAGTTTTCCCGGCAGAAACATTCCAGTTTTCAAGGCGATATGGATGTGTAAGGATCATGGATTTAATAAACCCCAAGATCTAGAGTTGGAAGCGCGGCGTTGCCGCGCTTCCAACCATAAACGTCCAGGGTTTATTGAATGGGTGATTCTCAATCGAAATTCACAATAGCCAGCCACAATAGCTAACCAGCAAGCTAAAACCCTTTAAGACTTAACGTATCGTTAATAAAATGGCACTCAATTCTTCAAGCCCCGATGTTGCCTCCCGCCAATCCTTAGAGCCGCGATCGCCAGCGTCACCGAGTTCGACGGGCGCAGATCTGTGGCAATCGATCCAAACTATTATTAGCCTGCAAAATCAAGCGCCTCCCCTGGTTGAAGTTAGCCGTGAGGAAGAAATCCCGGCATCCTTTACCCAAGAACGGCTATGGTTGCTCGATCAACTAGCCCCAGGAACCGCTGCCTACAATATCCCGTTTGCGTTTCAGATCACGGGAAAACTGGATATTGCTGCCTTAGAACACAGTCTTCAAGCTTTACTGCAACGACACGAAGCCCTACGCATCACGTTTGACGCGGTAGCCGGTAAACCTATTCAGGTGATCCATCCTTTCTCAACCGCATTGGTAGTAATCGATTTGCAGGCGATCGCGGATGGCGAACGGCAACGGCAAGCGCAGCAACTGGTTGAGCAAGAAGCACGGCAAGGGTTTGACTTGCAACAGGGACCCCTCTTCCGCTCTAAACTGTTGCAACTGGCGGCGGATGATTTTATTCTCATCCTCAATGTTCATCACATTGTCTTCGATGGCTGGTCAGAGGGCATTTTATTTCAAGAGCTTTCTGCCTACTATAATGCAGCCGTTAATGGCGAACCCCCCGTCCTCAAGAGTCTTCCAGTACAATATGCAGATTTTGCCAGCTGGCAACGCCAGTGGTTGCAGGGAGAATTTTTAGAAGCCTTGCAAACCTATTGGCAGCACCAGTTGGCAGGTGATTTACAAGAGTTACCGTTGCCCTGCGATCGCCCCTATGCCGAAGGACAAAAAACTCGGCGCAGTGCAGTACAAAAATTTGTCTTATCCAAAGATTTATCTTTCGCTCTCAAAACCCTGAGCCGACAAGAGCGCACAACCCTGTTCCCGACCTTACTTGCAGCGCTCCAACTCTTGCTCCATTTTTATACCGAACAAGACGATCTGGTGGTTTGCAGCCCTACAGCCAACCGCAACCGCAGCGAACTTAAAGGATTGATCGGCTATTTTGTAAATTTGTTGGTGCTCCGCAGTGACCTATCGGGCGATCCCAGTTTCAAAGAGTTTTTGGCACAGGTTCGCCAAGTCACCTCGGGTGCCAGTGCCCATCAAGACCTACCGATCCAGCAACTGGTCAATGGCCTGGAAGGTGGACAAGTACCCGTGTCGCAAGTCTTGTTTGCCTTTCAAAATATGCCGCGTCAAAGCTTAACCCTATCTAACGTCGAGGTTCAGCCGCTAGATGTAGATGGTGGTACGGCTGACTTTGACCTATTTCTTTCCATCATCGAAGATGCAGGCATCCTGAACGGCATCCTGAAATATAATGCTGATTTGTTTGATCACAGTACCATCGAACACTTCATTCGCCACTTTCAGACTCTCTTAGAAAATATTGTGAGTCATCCAGAGCAACCGCTGTCTCTGCTGATGCCGCTGAGCCAAGCCGAGTGCCAGCAGTTGCGTCATAAACGGCTTGAAAATTTTACAAAATCAGCCAAGCTTGCTGCCCCGACAAGTGCGTATGAAGCACCCCGCAATGCTATGGAGTTGCAGTTGTCGCAGCTCTGGCAAGAGTTGCTAAAAGTGCCCCAGGTAGGAATTCGAGATAACTTTTTTGAACTCGGAGGACAGTCGCTTTTGGCGTTGAGCCTGTTTGCCAAGATCGAACAACAGTTTGGCAAAAACTTACCGCTCGCAACCTTATTTCAAGCACCCACGATCGCCCAATTAGCAGAGGTATTGCGCCAGGAGAAGAGTTTGACATGTTGGGATTGTCTGGTTCCCATTCAAACGAGCGGTTCAAACTCTCCGTTTTTCTGTGTTCATGGGTTAGGCGGGCATGTTTTAGAGTTTTGGGATTTGGGACGTCATTTAGCACCAGATCAGCCCTTCTATGCCATCCAAGCCTTAGGACTCAATCCCGACAAGCAACCTCACCAGAGCATTCCCGAAATGGCGGCGTATTACTTAACCGAAATGCGAACCGTTCAACCCCACGGTCCCTACTTTTTAGGGGGATATTCGTTCGGCGGAATTGTTGCATTTGAGATGGCACAACAGCTTCAAGCCGCAGGTGAAACGGTCGCCCTATTAGCGATGCTCGATCGTCCTGGTCCTCATCTCAAATCCTCACCCACCTTTGCTGAACATCTCCGAGCCTTGAAATACAACCTTTCTCAATTTCAGCATTGGCATGAAAAGGTAGCTTTTCTGTGGTACCGAGTGTCTGAAAAATGGACGCCGTTCTATCGAAAGTGGCGCAACGTGTTGATGTCCCAAGTTTTGCGGCGGCAAATTACTAGACCTGTGAAAACCCCAGAACATGCTGTAAAACGGGCTAATTGGCTCGCTTTAAAGGACTATAAATTGGAAGTTTATCCAGGCAAATTAACCTTGTTCAAAGCCAAAATTAATTTAACGCAAGCCCATCGCGATCGCTTCTTTGGCTGGCAAGGTATGGCGGAACAGGGCATTGAAGTTCATGATGTCTCAGGCGACCACTCGACCATGATTCGAGAACCTCATGTCCAACGCTTTGCACTAGAGCTAAAGCAATGTATTAATCATGCCAACCACCCTAACCATGCCAACAGTACCCATCCATCAAGCAATATTTAGGCGATTCTGGTCCCCCAAGGTGCTTCATCGTCGGGACATTGAGTTTGGCAAAGGGGGCGATCGCCCTCTCAAAATGGATCTCTTAATGCCTCAAACGGCTACCCCGTCACCTTTTCCAGCTTTAGTATGGATACACGGTGGCGCTTGGCAAAGAGGTGAGAAGGAAAGTGGTATCCGATATCTCATGCCCTTTGCCAAAGCTGGATATCTTTGTGCCAGCATTGAATATCGCTTTAGCCAGGAAGCAATTTTTCCGGCTCAAATTGAAGACTGTAAATGCGCCATTCGGTTTTTGCGTGCCCATGCTAAAGAGTTGGGTTTAAATTCCGACAAAATTGGCGTTTGGGGAAGTTCGGCAGGCGGTCACTTGGCGGCTCTTTTAGGAACATCTCAACATGCCAGAGAATTAGAAGGAATAGGCGGATGGCAAGACTTTTCCAGCCAAGTCCAGGCTGTTTGCGATTGGTTTGGACCCACTGACTTTTCGAAAATGACCGCCTTTCCCAGTAGTATCGATCACACGGCAAAGGATAGCCCAGAATCCTTGTTAATTGGGGGATTCGTGCAAGATCATCCAGATAAAGTTGCACGCGCCAATCCGATTACCTACGTCACACCAGACGCTCCTCCTTTTTTGATCATGCATGCCGATAACGATGCCATTGTCCCGTTCAATCAAAGTGAGTTACTGTTTCAGGCTCTCAAGCAGGCAGGCGCAGAAGCGACCCTTGAGATGATCCGAAAAGGTGGACATGGAACAGGATTTAAATCACCTAATGTTTTGAAGAAAGTAAAAAACTTTTTCCAAAAACATCTTCAATAAATTCTCCAATAGATCTCTTGTAGATTAGTTTGGGCGGGGGCAAAGCCCCCGCCCAAACTAATCCCAAACCCTTAATTTGCAAGAGTTTTTGTAGGATGCGTTAGGCGATCGCCGTAACGCATCACAAGCCCCAGAGTCGATGCGTTACGCTGCGCTAACACATCCTACGCAAGAATCCGGTTTTATTAAATCCACGCTCCTTAATTTGCAAGAGGTCTAACATAGCGCTGTGCAGGTTGTGTTGTTGAGAGGGAGTTGCGTAGAGCTACGCTCTACGCAACTCCCTCTCAACAACCGACAAACCGATTCTGGGGAGTGGCTCTGCCACTCCCCAGAATCGGTTTGGGTCAGATTTAAACGAGAGGTTTAGCTAACCGCCGTCTTTTGATTCACGAGTTCAACGATATCGCCAACCGTCCGAAAATTTTCGAAGTTGATTTCACTCGCCTCAAACTTAATGCCAAATGCATCTTGAAGGTTGAACACCAACGTCATGGCATTGATGGAGTCCAGCCCCAAACCAAAAATATCGGTGTCGTCTGCAATTTCTTCATTGCCCACGTCTGGCAGTAGGTCTGAGATGATAGTCTGGGTTTTTTGCTTTAGTTCTTCAACACTCATAATTTGTACCGTAACGACTTAGTGCTTGCTGATGATTAAAAACTGATTTCGCAGATCTATATAGCGATCGCAACTAAACGTTGAACGCCATTAAAATCATAGTCGGGGCAGAGATTGATACCACGGCAAAGATAAATCTTAACCTCTAGTCGCTAGCAGATTGCGAACTGGCGTACCCGATACAACCATACCGCAGCTTTCCAACGTGATATTGCGATCGGCACTCAGTTTTTCATGGGCAGCTAGAATGACCGCTTCCGTTTCTTCCCAGTCAATGCATTTGTCTGTCACCGAGATGCCATACTTGAGCTGACTGAGATCGTTAGGAATATTTTGATTGCCTTCGTGCAAATTTGACTCCAGCATCATCCCGACAATAGATTGATTGCCATCAACAATTTGTTGCAGCACATCATCAAAAACCGTAGCTTGCAATTTGTGATTTTTGTAAGAGTTACCGTGGCTACAATCCACTACAATTCGAGTCGGCAACTTCAAACTCCGCAGTTTTTTCTCAACCCACGCAACCGTTGGCGCATCAAAATTGGGTTGCCCACCGCCACCCCTCAAAATCACGTGTCCGTAGATATTTCCTTTGGTTTTGAACGTATTGATCTGACCCATCTGATCAATACCCAAAAATTGATGGGGTGCCCTGGATGACTGAATAGCATCTAAAGCCACCTGAATGTTGCCATCCGTGCCATTTTTAAACCCAATTGGCATGGATAGACCACTTGCCATTTCCCGATGGGTTTGAGATTCAATCGTGCGTGCTCCGATCGCAGACCAGGAAATGAGTTCTGCCAAATATTGGGGTGTGATTGGGTCAAGCGCTTCTGTTGCCGACGGCAACCCCATCTCCGCAATTTTGATCAGCAGGTTCCGAGCAATCAACAATCCCTTTTGAATATTGAACGAACCATCAAGATCCGGATCATTAATCAGACCTTTCCATCCAACTGTCGTCCGAGGTTTTTCAAAATAAACCCGCATGACCACGAGTAATGTGTCTTGAACCTTCTCAGCCAGCACCTTCAGCTTCTCAGCATATGCCAGAGCCGCGTCTGGATCATGAATGGAACAGGGTCCCACCACCACAAACTTTCTCGGGTCTTTGCCATCTAAAATATTTTGAATCGCTTGCCTACCCTGCAACACGGTTTCCACCGCAGCCTGAGTGATAGGCATTTGCTCTTTGATTGCCGCTGGGTTAGTTAAGACCCTTGAAGATTCAATATTCGTGTCGAGAATTCTGCTGATGTCCATAATTAACCGTGCCTCAGCTTAAAGACGTGAATGCCGCTACACCCCGGCAGCGGATAATGCGTTTGACTAAACCAATGCTTTCCGCAAAATCTTACCCAGAGGGCTCTTGGGAATCTCATCGCGGAATTCGACGACTTTGGGGATTTTGAACTCCGCTAGACGTTCTTTACAATAGGAAAAAATCTCTTGTTCTTCACACACTGCCGCATCTTCAAGAACAAGAACTGCTTTGACAATTTCTCCGGCATGAGCGCCTTTGACGCCAACGACAACCGCCTCTTTCACCTTGGGATGAGTCACCAAAACGTCTTCTACTTCAATCGGGTCAACCTTGCGCCCACCCGTATCGATAAGAATTTTCTTTCTGCCAGTGATATAGAGTTTGCCCGTTGCATCAAACTTACCCAGATCGCCGGTGAGAAACATTCCGTCTTTGAATGCTTCCTGGTTTAACTCAGGCATATTGAAATAGCCATTGGTGAGCGTTGGGCTGTTGATGACCACTTCACCACTGGTTCCGGCAGGTACCTGATTGCCCTGTTCGTCAATAATCTGGATGTCCATGCCTTGTAGCGGCTTGCCCACTGAATCCCAGCTTTCTGGGACATCAGCATCTAAGTTAATGCAAACGGCACCAGCTTCAGTACAGCCATACAGTTGTCTGACCGGGATGCCAAACCGCTTGAAAAATTTGTCGAATACATCTTTACCCAGGAAATTACCCGCCGAGAAACAAAGCCTAATTTTAGATAAATCGGCTTGGGCGCTGGCTGGCGTTTCTGCCATGGCGTTAAAGATATAGGGAACACCTGGAAGAATCGTAATTTGCTCTGTGGTGATTAATTCTAGAATTCTAGGAACTTTGAAGACAAACGGCACCTCTACGGGAACCCCTTTCTGCATCGACTGCTCCAGGATAACTAACGTGGCACCGTTGCATAGAGATGCCAACATGCAGTTGCCTAAGCCGTGGGCATGGTAGAGGGGCACAATGCAGAGGTTGTTGTCAGAGGGGGTTACTTGCGCCGTTGCCGCAAATCCAGTGGCTTCGGCATGAAGATTTTTCTGGGTTCGACACACTCGTTTGGGTCTGCCCGTAGAACCGGAGGAATATTGATATAGCAAATCGCCTGCAAATGGCTCTGAGCCAGTACTCGCTCCGTCTGACCCCGCAAGCACCAGATCAGAAAAGTTTTGGGCTGGCGGTTGAGCCTGATCGACCACAATGAGCTCAATCTTTTTATCAAGATTGGCAAAAATACCCAGGCAAAGTTCTGCGCGTTTTGCATCGGTAATGATCACCTTAACGTTACTATCGTCGAGGTAATACCCAATTTCTTCCGCTTTGAACAAATGGTTGAGGGGCAAAACAATCGCATTAAGCTTGGCGATCGCATAGAAGCTAATCACGAATTCAGGGCAGTTGGGTAACAGTAGGGCAACACAATCACCCTGTCCAATGCCAATGGAACTCAACCCTTTGCTGAACCCTTCAACGTTGTCATGCAATTCTTGATAGCTCATTCTCAATTTGTCGTAGACAAGGGCTATCTTTTCAGGATGAGCGGATACAGCTTGGGTAAATAGTTGCGTTAACATACAGCACCTAAACTCTAAAACAACGTGCGATCGCCAGCGATTTGACTATCGACTTAGAAGCTCTTGGTGAAATAACTCTCAGGGAATTTCTCTGTAATCATCATCACAGATTTTCGATTAGTTACAACCCGATAGGTTCGAGACAAAAGCCGTTCAGACGGTTGCATGGTAAAGTGTTCAGCTATTTCACCAGGCGCTTCTTTGCTGGAGTCAAGAATTTCTTTAAAGGTTTCAACCCGCTGCTCAAACCAAATCTTACCGATCGGCATCTTGGTTTCTAGCAAAGCTTCTCTAAACCGCTCATCCAACCGCTCAGGAACAATGATGGAATCCGCATAAATAAAGTTTTTGCGGCTAATCTTCCCTTGCAGCAAGATTTTCCGGACAATGACCTCTGTTCCTTGCTTCAATTCCATCGCAGGAATATCGTGAGACAGTGAAACTAACTGCTCAGACAACTTAACCACGCGGATCTGTTCAAACAGATAAGCTTCCAAAATATCCGTAACCGTTCCATCAGTTGTCAGCAAAATGCGCTGGAACGTGCTCAGCGTCGATGGTTCAATGTGGCTACGTTCTAGGGTTTTTTGTAAATCAGTTCTCATCAACTGTTCTTCTGCTTGCACTGAAACCATGGCTCCCTTCTCCTCGAAAATTGCTTGATCCTGTGAAAGATTTTGGATGTGCGGATAAATATCTAAGCGGATAAATGTCTCAACAGTCTGTATCCCGTTATTCCGGACGGATCGCAAAACCAGACGAATGCACGCTGAATCTTCTCCCTTGGTCTTGAAAGGGTTGCTGTAAAGCAGATCAGACCTTGTAACATCTCCGCAGAATCCTACAGCATTCAATGTTTTAGATTTGTAAACAGTATGTCACATTTAAATAGGGTGACTATCCCGTTGACATCCATCTATCCAAATCTTCATTCATTCCTTGTCTAGCCTTAATCTTTTAGCTTTAATCCTATGCACTAGTAGACTCAATTAAAAATTTTGCAGGGGGTCAAGGGGAGAAAACTCCTCTCTTTGGGGCATAGCCCCTAATCCCTCAGGTTGCAAAATTTAGGATTTGCACTACTAGCGTTTTATTTCAAGTTTCGAGATGAGGCTAATAGACTGAGTGGTTCTTCTGAAAGATTGGCAGATCTTCCTTGAGTCTTGCTAGTGGTTCCACTTAATCTTTATCGAAAAAATACATTCATAATCCTGCTCTAAACCAGTGTCATTCTGGGTTTGATTGATCGAGGCTGGCATACGTTAATGCAACGAGATAACTGACGCTGGGGAAAATGTATGGAAACATCTGTAAAGCTTATATAAAGCATCTGGAATCCCTGGAAATACAGTGTGGGTTTGTTCTAATCCGCCATCAATCCTTGGAAACGACGAGGATAATAAGGGAATAAAAAGAGGATAAAGAAACATTTTCAGTCTGGTTCTAGTTAAGTCTAAAACCTTCCGAGTTGATGACATGGCTCAACTAAATTTCCTATGGCAATCGGCAAATGTGATATCCATATTGCCCCATGATCAGGTTCACGTTTGGTGCGCATCTTTAGAGCAATCGCTTGATAAAGTTCAAGCATTAGCTCAAACTTTATCGGCTGACGAACAGAGTCGCGCCAGCCGCTTTCGGTTTCGTCAACATCAGGAAAATTTTATTGTCAGTCGTGGATTTCTCAGAGAAATTTTGAGTCGTTATCTACAGATCAAAGCCGTTGATTTGCAGTTTTGTTATAGCCCCAATGGCAAGCCATCGCTAGTCAATACAGTTGAGGGAAATAGATTATCGTTTAACCTATCTCACTCAGGCAAAATTGTGCTTTATGCCATGAATTGGAATCATGAAATAGGGGTCGATATTGAAGAAGTTAAAGCCATTCCAGATCTAGACGGATTGGTCAAAAATTTCTTTTCTGAACCTGAAAAACGGACTATTTTAGAGCTTGAATCTGCTGAAAAAGTAGTCACTTTCTTTAATGGTTGGACTCGCAAGGAAGCGTATTTAAAAGCAGTGGGAACCGGGTTATCGCTATTTCCAGCACAGGTTGAGGTCTCACTCAGCTCAGACGAAGACCCCCGACTGATCAAGATTTCTGGCAATGCTGAAGCGGCAGAGAAATGGGTTCTGAAAACGCTGGTTCCAGCCGAGGGCTATGTTGGTGCGATCGCCCTTCCCAAGCACGACTGGCATTTTCAATATCGACAGTGGGTAGGTTAAACGCTCTCAATCATCCAACCTAATACCAATCTTTTATGAAGTTGCGCCAAACCAGAACCCCCTGTAGTCCCCTTTGGCAAAGGAAACGGTGACAGCCGGAGGTAAATCAGGCGCAGCCTCATATAAAAACGGTATAAAACTTAGGATCGGGGAGTTAATAAGACCGAAGCTTTATTTTTGGAAGCACGGCATCGTCGTGCTTCCAAAAATAAAGCTTCGGGGTTTATTTAATATGTGATCTTTAGTTAGTTTTTTCGATAGTTGTGATTGAGTAATCTTCACCTTTTTTCGTAATCGTAAACCGAACGCGATCGCCAGTTTTTAGATCTTTAACCAGATCTGGATTTGCTGCTTCAAATGGCATCATCATTCCTCCCATAAAGCCATCAAAGAAAGCTCCATGGTCAATGACAACAATCTCTCCACCATTTTGAATATCTTTAATCACGCCTACAGCGGAATGCTCTGTATCCTGACACCCACCCAGCAGCACCGTAACCGATAGCATTGTACAAAATGAAAAAGCTAGAAATGCCCTTTTCATTACCTACTCCTTAACAGAGTATTTTTAGAATAATTAAAACCTGGATCTAAAACCCTGCGCCATCCGCGCAGCGGATGGCGCAGGGTTTTAAGATTTCATGTCCAATGATGCCGACACACGGATACTCATACTCTGAGGATCAGAAATTAATTACCCTGTGATTCTTTCTAAGAGAGCGACAGCTTCGCCGTCGCTCTCTTAGAAAGAATTGGGCTTGATTAACTCTCCAAGCCTTAGCCTTGCTTGGACTTCAGCTTAGCCCCAACGGCGATCGCCCCTAAAGCAAGTAATGCGGCTCCAGAAGCAGGTTCGGGAACCGATTCCGGATCATCCCGGTGAGGACAGTGTCCTGTACATTGGTGGCAATTCATACCGAGTGGGCAGGGATGGGTTCCAGGCTCATTTTCACACGGCTCTACATGGTCTCCCATACTGCCGTGATCCATGCCCACGTGACCACCGCCATCGGTCTGGGTTGCCAACCAGTCTGCACAGAAAGCGACTTCGTCCACATCTAAACCCAGGATTTCAGTAGAACCAGGCATACCCATGTGTCCACCGCCATTGACCACCATATCAACAGCTTCTTCGCCCCAACCCATATGTTGGTCAGCACCATAGCAGTAAAACTCAGGTCCCATCCCAAAGTTGGGGTTATAAAGAGTATCCGAGGGATCGTTTAACAAGGCGTCTGGGTCGTTGGCAAAACCCTGGCTGGCGTCATCAGGATCGGCAAGCCCCAATGCGATCAAAGAATACACACCATTTTTGACACTAATGTCAAAGTCGTAAGCTTGGTCTAACCCAAAGATATTAATCTCAGAGAAATCACCCTCAATACCAGCCGCATTTAAGAAAGTGTATTCGTGTCCAATTTCTGGGACATAATCGCCCAGGAAGTAGAGATTGAGAACTCCATCCAGAGAAGCGATTCCAGAAATATTTAAGACATCAAATTCTGAGCCAGGAGTCAAGCCTGCAAATTCAATCGTCAACTCACCGGCAGCATCTTGGATATAGTCACCCAAAATATCAACCTGACCAGGCGAGTTGCCAGGGCTGACAACACCTGTATTGGTCAAATCACTGGATAAAGTGGTATTTCCATTGACGACCAGTTGCGCTCCACCTGTACCCGGAAGATTGGGCATTAAATCTTGTAAGTCAGCCGCAGCGCTCACAATCCCGCCATCCCAGGGATACATAGGGTCATTGAGGTTATGACCATAAGATTGTCCACTCGAAGGATAATAAGCACTACCCCAATGACCACTAACCTGCCACTCTGCCCAAATCCGGTCTACGTTGGCATGCAACAACCAGAACATAGGATCATTGGGAGATGCGGAAACGTTACTGATCGTGCCACCAAAGCCGCCGATCCAGCCATGCATATTATTATGCATACCATTGCCCGCTTCTAAGCGTCCTCGGAAAACGGTATAGCTGGTAGCTCCCAGAGAATTGTTGACCTGGGCTACAGTACCCAGACTGGTAATACGACCGCCCAAATCGCGAGTCAGGGCTTGAGACGTTGTATTGATACCGCGCCATCTGACAACGTTCAGGTCAGATCTAATTTTCCAGCCATTGCTCAGGGCAAAATACCCAGACATCACCTGAATTCCGTTGGAGCCGCCTGTTCCATCGGGCCCCATGAAATTATCTTGAAAGATTTTATTATAGGTTGCGGTAGTGTTTGTCCAATCCCAATACGGTAGCGTCACTGTTGGATCGACGGTTTGAAGCGCTTTTTCAAATTCATAGAGGAATTGTCTGTGCCAGGGGAGAAAGGCGGAGCCGCTATGGGCTGGATTCACTAATGTTGTTCCATTAGGTCCCATCCGACCCTGGACATCGGTAGTGGCAATATGAGTGGCAACAAACTGGTCATATTCACTGACGGCTAAGCCATTGTCTGTCGTCACTATCGTGTTCTTCAATGTCACAATCGCATTGATGAACTTATCAATTTCTGTTTGCGTTAAGTCCGCTGCATTCTTCCGAACCGATAACCCAGTCGTTGCTGCTGCCCCCGCAGGTAACGTATCAAAGTCGATATTGTATCCGTAGTCGTAGGTATATCCCAGATCAGTAAAGTCTAGAACATCGGCTGGGGTTACATAGCTTTGTGAAAATGTATACGCTCTAGCGGGTTCCACAACGATTAAAGCCAGTAAGCTGCTAACACTACCAGCGACTACACTGATGCAGGCGGAAAAAGTCTTAGATTTCATAGGGCAACTGGAGAGATTAAGATTGGGTTTTACAAGGATAGATAGAGTAACAAGCTTAGGAGTAGTGCCAATCGGCGATCGCTCTATAGCCGTAACCGAATTAGGCTATGTAATCTATAAAGAGTCGGTGTTTACCTAGTCAAAAGTACTATTACCAAACGGCTCATTGATACCCAGCACCCTTGTAGTCTTTCGGATATGCAGATGAGTTCTTAAGTATCAGATTGCCATGGTTGTAGTCTGATGGACAGTGTTATCACTAGAGGTTCATAGAAATTTCACCGAAACAGCAATTTCAGTCTCTGTATCATTAAGCGTCATTCCTGACTAATAGCTCAGTAATTACGCAAATAGATTGAAACGCCAGAGACTTCGCTACGAGCGTTAGGATGAATTATGGGTCACGTCCAAGGTGAAAAAAATCCAGGTGCGGCGAATGTGAGCGATGAGATTTGGTGTGGGTGCCGCACGCAGCGCGGCACCCACACCAAATCTCATCGCTAGATTAAGCCATGCCAACTTCCAAACGATGCGGTGGAGGAATTATGAAAACTTCGAGTCGTTTAGGTGTAGTAGTCCTTGCGTCTATGATGATGGCAGCGATCGCCCCTGCCATTGGGCAAGCCGTTCAACTCTCCGATGGCACCGTCTACTTCGTTCGACCGCCTAGCCTGGAATACGCCGCCACATCTCGCCGTCTCGCATTTGTCCGAGGTGCAACCTATTACTTCACCATCCATGTGCCAGAAAATGCTGGAGAACCCCTGGCACGCGTTGTGATTAACCAACGAGATGGAGCTTCTCACGCCCGACGAATTCAGTTTAATGCCGAGGATAGCTTTGCATTTGTTGGCACTCGGCGCGATCGCAGTGCCCAGATCAGCATTGGTGAAGCCCGCTACGATCGCGACACCCAATCTGTTTCACTAACGTTTGATCCGCCTATCCCGCCCAATACAACCTTTACCGTAGCATTACGTCCAGAGCGCAATCCCCAAACCGATGGGGTTTATCTATTTGGTGTGACAGCATTTCCTGCGGGAGAAATTGCCCATGGGCAATTTCTTGGCTATTGCCGCATTGATTTCGATGCCCGAGGAGATCAATTACTCTTATTTTGAGTTTTGTCACAATTAATACGCTGAGATTCTTGCCAGTAGCTTATGCCACTGAATCTTTAAAGAGGCAGTGCTGAATCTTGCTATGAATTTGAACGGAAAACCAGAGGTTTTCCGTTCAAATTCATACTTAAAACCAGCCTAAACAGGAATGTGATCGCCGTTGATTGATTTATTCTTATGGGCACTCTAGGGGAAGGGTTTTACATCCTGCCTCAAACTTGCTGGTGCGATCGCATATTTAGTACAAAGAATAAGGTTCTAAGCCTGATTCTGTCAGAGCTTCAGAAAAACCTAGCGACGATGTCTTTTATCTTTAGCCAAGCTGTTAATCTTAACTAAGGATTATGGATTGAATTCAATCGAAGATTTATTTTTGTAAGCGCGGCGACGCCACGCTGATAAAAATAAAGGTAGAGTCGCGGCAGTGCTGCGACTCTAATAATGCACATCTATCGGCATACCGACATTGCTTGGACGTGTTTTAAAACTCGCTAAGAGAATTTTTTGTGTGCGCTTTGCGTACACAAAAACAACTTTCAAAGTAGACCCCAGATGTGGATATGAATTTGACCAGGAAATCAGAGGTTTCACAACCAACTTCATGTCCGAGTTTAGCCACGTCTCTGCATACCCCCCCACGCTATTTTGTCTATGTCTTAAAGAGTGGTCATCCCCATCTATTTGGAAACCTGAAATTTTCCTCCAAAGCAAATTTCAGGTCTCAAGTTGAACCAGATATACCTGGTTCAGAGGTGGGAATATTACCTATTCTTTAATCCAGGGTAATAAGATGTGTTAGCGCTTTTTGATCCATTGCTCCATTCAAGGATATTTTTCCATTCGCAAGCCACGCTTGCCGACCGAAACATATCCCCGCTATCGTTCACGTCTTGCGGCACACTCTTCAGAGGAAATCATGGCAGCATTATCTCCCTTTGACAAAGTGATCCAGGGTTTAGAGCAAGATCACAACTTACTTCGCATTAAAAAGTTGATGGTCTATGCATGCCGAAATCTTTGGGAGAATGATCCACACCAGCTTGCCTGTTTTCAGCTGAGAGAGCTAGTGCAAGATTTTATGGCGATCGCCCCCACGCTGGATCAGTTCAAAGACCGTTTAGATAAAGTCGTACAAACGATTAACAAACGGGCAGAATATGCGCTCATTGCCAACGCCATCATCAACCACCTGACTCCTCTTTATTCCCACCAGCAACCCTCAGAACCTTCAGAATTAGACGGGCATCGGTATGTCAAAGTGGCTCAGGTTTTAGAACAAGATCCCGACCACATTCGTATCAAAAAGCTGTTGTTCTGCGCCTGTAAACATGTCTGGGAAAATGATCCAGCCAAATTAAACTATTTCAGCTCTGTTAGCTTAGTTCGCGAACTCTATAGTCTCACGCCATCTCCTGAAAGCCTCGACTCTGTACTTCGCAGCATTGTCAAAACCTTAAATCGGCAAGACATTTATCGGGCGATCGCTGAAAAAATTAGCAATGCTTTTCAGATGTTATACGCCGAACAAAGCGAGCCAGAAACCCACATTGTCATGGTTTCAACGGTTCCGGCGGCGGCTACATTCGACGACACCCAGGCGCACCCAGGCGCACTCATAGCGGCATTGTCAGGAAACTCACACCCTGTATCTGAGCCTCAAGTAGAGAGCCAACCCGCCCCCAATCCCCTGGAATCTAACGCGCTCAATCAATTATTTGAAAATCGCAAGCCCTTTGATGAGTTTGTGTCGGATTTATTTAATTTACGTCTAGAAATTATTAAATATACCAATCCACTCCGCGCCAAGCTCTTGATTTTTGCCTTACTCCACTCCCTACCCCAACTCGATAACCAGCCGTGGGGCTTAGTCAAAGAATATGACTTGGATGATCTACTACGGCGCATGTTTCAGTCCTATCGAATCTTTACTTATTTAGAAGTAGAACTGAAAGCAATCCCGGCAAAATTTCCAGATGCACATCACTACTCACAAGCCGCTTCAGCCTTACTCTGTTTACTAAAACCGATCTATCAAGGCGGGGTCGAAGACCTCAGCCTGACCCCAGAAGAGTTTGCGGCTGCCACTGCCCGTAAACCCAAAAAGACAAAGCGCAGAACCTCAGTCTCCAGCCCAGATCCCCTCAATCTCCAACCCATCGAAGATAGCAAAGGGCAGGCAACCTGCCAGTTTCCTACAACACGGAGCCAGTCAATCGTATCGGCTCCTGATATTTCGACTCCAGATAGCTCTAGCCCAGAGAGCAAAGAAGCAAAGACCCTGTTTTTGCCCGAGACCCTCCTCCAAAAAACGGGGCAAAATCAAGTTCACAGTAGTGACGACTATACGATTCCCCTCTCCCCCTAACCGTGCAGTAAGGACTCCATAATGGATATTCACGATCTATTGAAGCTCTACGAATCTGGACAGACTGATTTTAGGGGAACCAACCTGAGTGGGTTAGATATGACCGGAGCCGACTTGATCGGTGTCAATCTGAGTCAGGCTGATTTACACAGTGCGACGTTGGCATGGACCTATCTCAACCGGGCAAAGCTAAGCAAAGCCAATCTCACAGGAGCCATTTTATGTGGAGCCAATTTGAGTCAGGCAGATCTGATTGGGGCACTGTTACGCGATGCCGATTTGCATGGAGCCATGTTGCAAGGGGCTGATTTACGGAGTGCGGATCTGACGCTGGCAAATTTATTAGATGCCAATCTCATGGATGCAGATCTGCGCAATACCAAATTGGGAGGCGCAAATTTTACTGGGGCATGTCTGCGGGGCGCTAACTTGCGAGAAGAAAATCGTCGCTATGTAGTCAGTTTGCGGGGTGCAAATTTACGCAAAGCAGATTTACGGGGGGCAAACCTGACAGGGGCAGATCTAGCGAAAGTAGATTTACGAGGAGCCAACCTGAGTGAAGCCACTCTTCGGGGAGCGGATCTGAGAGGAGCGGACTTGAGCGAAGCCAATTTACGCGGCACATTCCTTACAGAAGCATTGCTCAACGGTGCCAATTTAAGGTCAGCCATTATGATCAACGCTAGAGTGGAGCGAGCAGACCTGACCGAGACAGATTTGGCAAGCGTTAACCTCCGAGGGGCAGTGTTACCCGATGTCAAACTCACCAAATCAAATTTGTGTCGGGCAAATCTTTCAATGGTGCAAATGCCCAGAGCCGATCTAAGTCGAGTCAACTTACGCGATGCAAATTTGCAAGATGCTAACTTGACCGATTGTTATATGGCGCGAGCGGATTTTACAAATGCGAATTTGAGAGATGCCAATTTAGTACGGGCAGAAATGAGCAGTGCTAATTTGACGGGTGCGGATTTGCAAGGTGTAACCATGCCCGATGGCAGTGTGCACTAAGAACCTATGTAAAAGCAATACTGTAGGACAGGGGTTCCACTCCGGCACCTCGTCTTAATTAACCATTCGATGGCTATAGAGCGAATTATCATCTGTCGGCAAATTTAATAATCAAATGTGTTCTATTTTTCTTTAAATTTGTAGAAAATTACGGTAGGCTAAGTCGGGCATCTTGATTTGTCTGGGGGCTATAGCAGTCAAGATGCCCACCTTACAGGTAACGGTTTTGGGGATAAATTTGAACGTCAGACCAGAGTGCTTCACATTCAAATTCATCTCGCTACTAAGCAATACCCTTACCTTCTACACCAGGCAGCTATCCGATTAAGCCAATAGGTTTAGTTCTATTGGGTGATGTTCTGCCCTTAAAATTTGTTTACCTTTATTGAGACCATCTCTGCTGCATCTCACTGCTTGACGTTGCAGCCTATCTCCTGCCCGAACTACCCAGTACACGTATTGATAAAGTTAAGGTTGAAAGCACAGTCGAAAGTTAGGTCGTAGGAACAGAACTGCTGCTCAGGGGGTAATAAAAAACACCACTGGGCTTGCATAAACAAAGCACCTGTGACACGTTGTGGCTAGCTCCACACACCTTACGAATGGCAGTGTGGCTTGCTGACCAATCCTTAACATCACTTATCCAAGATCCACAAGATCGAGTTAAAGCCCCGTCATCACGTTCCATCCATATCATCACGTTTCATAAAATTCCATAAAAGTCGGATAGTCATTTGACCCATCACGCCCAGCATGTTGCCCTCAATGCAGCGCTGATTGCGGTTTATCGCTCCTCCTTTCCATAGCCTTCTCCGCCGAGGAAATGGCGATCGCCCCCAATTCATTACCTTCTCTAAACTCATTACCCCCTCTATTCGTTGCCTACGATTTTAAGAGTCTCTTCAAAGGTCTCTTCTCGTTGCTCTGACCGGGGTCTTGTAGCGTCTCATTACCAGTTCTAACCCCTTATTTGATCGATCAACATCTATCCAAGGTTCTTGCCAGAATCCTTCCAGAGCGATAAGCTCAGGCGTTGCTTGACAAAGCACCTGTACTAAATTGATATGCTAATGTTTAATAAATTTTTTACAATTTACCTGGCTCAGCATCTATTACGCCATCAACGGTAGCAAGATTTGCACGCATTTCGTTCTGAACTAGCCAGTTCTAGCGATCGCCGCATCACTAATCTGATTTAGCTCAACGTCCCTGATTTAGCTCAACTTCTAGGAAACGAAGATGTCATCCTCTAAGCCTTCGTCCGACACGCTAGGACCGACTATCGAAAACCAAGGAAATGCTATTGACGCATCTCCTTCTCATCCACCGTCATCATCTAATCCACCCTGGCTCCTCATTCTTGGGGTAGTGATCTTGCTCGTTGGAGGTAGCTTGGGATGGCGTTGGTGGACGGGTAAGCAAGCTCAGGGAGCTGCGGCTCAACCTGCGGCAGCTCAAGGGATTCCCGTCAGGCTGGAAACAGTGAGAAGTGAATCCATTCAAGATTTTTCAGAATTTGTGGGAAGTTTAGAATCTCGAAATTCGGTCGTTCTTAAGCCAGAAATTGAAGGACGGGTCAGCCAAATTTTTGTCACGTCAGGCGATGTAGTCGAGGCAGGAACTCCGTTAGTAGAACTCAGTCCAGAAAAGCGAGAAGCAGAATTTGCCAGTGTTTTAGCCAGCGTCAATTCAGCTCGGGCAATTCGAGCCAATGCCGCATCTGAGTTACAGGCTCTACAAGCAGAACGGGTTTCGGCTGAGGCTGAAGTAGAGTTGCAAGAAGCCGAATATCGTCGGGCTGAAATACTAGTCAACGAAGGGGCGCGATCGCAGCAAGAGTTAGACATTGCAGAACGCGATCGCCGTGCCGCGATCGCCGCCCTCAACGCGGTTAGTGAACGGATTAATGCTTCTCGTGCCAGCCTTGCTGAGTCAGACTCAGCACTGCAACAGGCACAAGCCAACGCGTCTCTGGCAAGTGCCCAACTGCAAGATGCCACTATTGTTGCGCCCTTCTCTGGAACGGTAGGCGATATCCCTGTCAAAATTGGCGATTTTGCCGATAGCAGTACGACCTTGACCACCGTGACCCAAAACCAGGCACTTGATTTAAGGCTATCCATTCCTCTAGAACGCCGATCCAGTCTACGCCAAGGGCTACGGGTTGAATTAACAGATCCGCAAGGGAATACGCTGGGCACGGGGCAAATTAGCTTTATCTCTCCTCAAGTCGATGTGGCAGCCCAAAGTATTTTGGCAAAAGCTTCCTTTAATAATCTGCAAGGCTTATTGCTCGATGGGCAATATGTCAAAGCCAGAGTGATCTGGAATAGTTCATCCGGCGTTTTAGTCCCATCATCAGCAATTTCTCGATTAGGGGGGCAACCGTTTGTCTTTGTTGCCAAGCAACAATTGGCTGAACCCGGTCAACCGCCGATGTTGGTTGCAGAGCAACGAGAAATTCAGTTGGGTGCCCTTCAAGGGAACAAATATCAGGTGATCGAAGGGCTTCAGCCTGGAGAAAAAATCGTTGTTTCAGGGATTCTCAATTTGTCTGATGGTGCGCCAATCGCTCCCGAAACTCCTAATTCGGGTGGTTAAGACCTATGCAAACATCAACCTCTTCTCTTTAAAAGATTGATTTTCAGACAACGTGACAGAAAGAGCTGTTGCATATTCAATCCATCGCTGTTGGCGATCGCCGTTCAACTCCTGATCTGCTCTCTTGTTGACCCTCAACCGTCATACCAAATGTCAGGTGCTGCGGTTTTTGCGATCGCATAATGAGTGCAAAACTGCCCCCGACACGTTGGTCTACCTTCTCCTTGCAGTCCTTCGACCTACCGCATCTGTATGTTCTCCAACTTCTTCATCAGGCGACCTGTCTTCTCGATCGTTCTTGCGCTGATCATTCTGCTCGTTGGAGTCATCTCTATTCCAACGTTACCGATTGCCCAATATCCCAACATCAGCCCGACCCAAGTCACCGTTGCCGCAAACTACACCGGAGCCAATGCAGAGATTGTAGAGAGCAGCGTTACGAATATTTTGGAGCGAGAAATTAACGGGGTTCAGGGAGTTCGGTACATTTCTTCTAGCAGCACCAACAGCGGTTTTAGCAATATCACGGTCACGTTTGACTCTTCACGAGATCCTGATCTGGCAGCAGTAGATGTCCAAAACAGAGCCTCGATTGTGTCGCCTCAGTTACCTGAAAGTGTTCAGCGGACTGGGGTGCAGGTCACCAAAGAAAATAGCAACTTTCTGTTGGCGATCGGTCTGTTTTCAGAAAATGAGGAGTATGACAACCTATTTTTGAGCAACTACGCCGACCTCTATATGGTGGATGCGATTAAGCGCATCAAAGGGGTCGGGGGGGTGCAAATCTTTGGAGAACGGAAGTATGCCATGCGCATCTGGTTAGACCCCAGTCGTCTTGCCAGCCGTGGACTCACCCCCAGAGATGTAGTAGATGCCCTGACTGAACAAAACATTCAAATTGGGGCAGGGCGAATTGGTCAACCTCCAATTTCCAGCGATCAGGAATATCAGATTGACTTACGCGCAGCCAGCCGACTGACGGATGTAGCTGGGTTTGAGGAAATTGTTCTGAGAACTGGAGAGGATGGTAACTTAACCCGCTTAAAAGATGTTGGGCGAGCCGAACTGGGGGCTGAAGACTACAGCACATTCCTGCGATATAGAGGAAAGAATGCCGTTGGCATCGGGATTACGCAATTGCCTGGGAGTAATGCCCTTGATGTTGCCCGTGCAGCTAAAGCAGAAATGGCAAACCTGGCAAAGACATTTCCACCCGGATTAGAGTATCAGGTGGCGTTTGACACCACGCTGTTTGTGGAAGAGTCGATGTCAGAAGTGCTGAAGACATTGATTGAATCGGTTCTGCTGGTCGTTTTAGTGATCTTCGTCTTCCTGCAAGATTGGCGCACTACGCTGATTCCAGCGATTATAATTCCACTGTCGCTGATTGGTACGTTTATCTTTGTTAAAGCGTTCGGCTTTTCGATTAACACGCTCACCCTTTTTGGTCTAACCCTGGCAACGGGGATGGTTGTGGACGACGCCGTCATCGTTGTAGAAAATGTGAGCCGATTAATTCAGCAAAAGGGATCCACACCCAAACAAGCGGCGATCGCATCCATGCAAGAACTAGGGAGCGCAGTGATTGCAACCTCGTTAGTGCTAATGGCAGTGTTTGTACCCGTCGCTTTTTTCCCAGGAACCACGGGCGCACTCTATCGCCAGTTTGCACTGACAATCGCCTTCTCGACTGCAATTTCCACCCTCTTCGCGCTGACCTTAACGCCTTCGCTAGCGGCATTGATGTTGCGTCCCGGACAACGCCCACCGCGCTGGTTAACTGGATTTTTCGATGGCTTCAATCGCTTACAAGACTGGTGGCGACGGGGCTATCAGCAAGCACTCGGTCGGCTGGTGCGGTTCAAAATGATCATCCTGGGTCTATTTGTTCTGTCTTTAGGACTCACAGCCTATCTATTTGTGACGGTACCGAGTGGATTTTTGCCCGAAGAAGATCAGGGGTATTTTGTCACGATCATTCAGGCTCCCGAAGGTGTTTCTCTCAATTACACCGATAAAGTCATGCAGAAAGTTGAAAAAGAGCTGCTTGATTTACCGGAAGCCGTGGGTGTATTTGCGGTTGGTGGCTTTAGCTTTAGCGGCAGCACGGCAAATAATGGAATTATCTTCACTACGCTCAAGCCCTGGGATGAGCGCACCCGCCCCGATCAATCGGTACAAGCCATTATTGGTAGCTTATTTCCTAAATTCATTTCGATTCCCGAAGCCCGAGTGATTCCCATCAACTTGCCCCCTATTCAAGGGTTAGGAACCTATGGAGGATTTAGCTTCCAACTCCAAGATCGTAGAGGCAGCAGTGATCTGGGTGGGTTAGTGCAAACCACAGGGCAAATTATCGGCGAGGCGAATCAAACACCGGGTCTGCAAGCCGTTTTCACGACATTTGCAGCCAATACACCTCAGATGGTTGTAGAGGTCGATCGCAATACAGCCAAGGCGCTGGATATTTCAGTGGACGACATTTTTAGTACGTTGGAAACGGCGATGGGGTCGCAGTATGTCAACGACTTCACCTTAGGTCAACGAAACTATCGGGTTTACGTTCAAGCCGACGAGCAGTTTCGCGCTAAACCCGAAGATGTCGGTCAACTCTATGTCCGCTCTGGACAAGGTCAAATGATTCCGCTCAGCGGTCTGGTGACGTTAACATCGACAACAGGTGCCCAAAACATTACCCATTACAACTTGTTCCGGTCTATTGAAATTACTGGGTCTGCGGCTCCGGGATTTAGTTCGGGGGATGCCTTGAAAAAAATGCAGGGGCTTGCCGCCCAAGTTCTGCCGCCTGGTTTTGGCTATGAATGGTCGGGGACATCGTTAGAAGAAGTGGATTCGGGCGGGCAGGCACCCTTTATTTTTGGATTGGGTTTAATATTTGTATTTCTCGTACTCGCCGCTCAGTATGAGAATTTTATTGACCCTCTGATCATTATGTTGGCTGTACCCCTGGCAATTTTAGGGGCGTTGTTAGCTCAGTCGTTGCGGGGCTTGATCAACGACGTCTATTGTCAGGTGGGGCTGGTGATGCTGATTGGTTTAGCCAGTAAAAACTCGATTTTGATTGTGGAGTTTGCCAACCAGTTGCGTCGCGAGGGGCTGCCGATCGCCAAGGCGGTGGTCGAAGCATCTCAAGAACGATTGCGCCCCATTCTCATGACCTCTTTCTCAACCCTGATTGGTATTTTCCCATTGGCTACGGCAGTTGGTGCTGGGGCGGGTAGTCGGCAGTCGTTAGGAACAGCGGTATTTGGCGGTATGTTCGTTGCTACGTTTTTGAGCTTGTTTATTGTGCCGGTGTTGTATGTGATCGTGATTAGTTTGAGCGATCGCCTGATGCGTCGGTTTAAATCGGCTGAGGTTGACGGCAGTGGGGTCGCAGAAGCCGATTAGTTCACAGGCGCTCCATCTAGATCGTCACCCGAATGAGACAGATAGTTTGAGAGCCGCGCTTTGCGCGGCTCTCAAACTATCTGATCTATAACCAGTTTGAATGAATAGGGAGAGTGGCAGTTGACCGATAGTCAACTGCCACTTCTCAATTACAGCGCTTTGCGCTTGAGTAAGCCATAGTTATTTTTGTGAGAGCCGCGCTCCGCGCGGCTCTCACAAAAATAACCTGGTTTTAAGCGATTGAAAATCGCTGTAGATTGGATCGTATCAAACCCTTATGCCTGTCGTTCTTCTAACTGATTCAGCGGAATGGTGACGGTAAACGTAGTGGTGCCTGCAATACAGTCAACGTCAATCAATCCATTGAGCTGTTCGACGAGTTTTTTGACCAATGCCAAGCCCAACCCGGTTCCCCCATGTTTCCAGGGATCTTTGGTATTGGGAATGCGATAAAACTTCTCAAAAATGCGCGATCGCTCTTCGATAGGAATCTCTACACCCGAATTGCTCACACTAATTTTTAGATCGTTTCTCAACAATCTCACTGTCAGCCAGATCTGTTCTTTCGGCGGTGTGTATTTACAGGCATTTTGCAAAAGTTCAGCCAGAATTCGATCGAGTTTCGAAAAGTCAGAGGTGAGATGGATTAACCCAGATGGAATTTCGATTTGAAATTGCTGTTGTTGTTTATCTGTGCGTTCTACAAACGGTTCAACCAGATCAGACACCCAATCTTGCAACGACATCGATCGCAAATTGACCGGCTCAACCTGAGCTTCTAAACGTGATAAATCAAGTAAATCGTTGACCAGATTGATTTCCCGATTGCATTCGCCCTGCAAAATTTGTAAGTAGCGTGCTACAGGTGTACGAGTTGCTTCTAACAAACCGGCTTTATCGAGCGTTAGCTCCAGCATTTGAGTTGCCATTTTGATGCTGGCAATGGGCGTACGCAGTTCATGAGAAACCGTACTCAAGAAATCGTCCTTTAACCGATTTAACCGTTCTAGTTCAGCAACCTGTGCCTGAGCTGCTTTATAAAGTCGGGCTTGACGTAGCGCGATCGCACATTGGTTAGCAACCTGCTGCACCAGGCGAATATCTTGCTCGCTGAACGCATAAAACTTGTGGTTGATCAACCACAGATCTCCTAAAACACCTTGATCATCCAGAATGGGACATGCCAGCATCGAAACATGCCCCCGCACTGGATTAGGGACAATTGAACAAAACTGAAAGGAATGCCCTGTAAACAGTTGAGAATAAATTTCGGGAAACGCCTTCATATTGGCGACCCGCCCTTGAGATGGAGAAACGGCTGTTGTATGTTCGTAGCAAATCGTAGACGTGCCTTTCTCTAAATCATACAAAGCTGCATTACAACCGCTGATACCAATGGTTATCGTCAGTTCTTGCACCGCCCCCTGGAGAATTTGAGTTTCATCTAAACTATCGCGAACTTTGTCTGTAATCCGCTTTAAGGTCGCCTCAAACTCAAACGCCAATTGCAGTTGGGCATTTTGCAATTGATATTTGCGTTCTAACTCGATGTTGTATTGGTGCAAATGTTGATGGAGTTCTGCATGATCAATTGCAATACCCAAATGCGTCGCCAGTTGCTTCAGCAACTCTATTTCAGACTCATGCCAAGCGCGCGGACTGGTGCATTGATGCACAATCAACAATCCCCAGATCTGCTCTTTAATCATGATGGGCATGAATATGGCAGCTTTGACTTGTTGATCGTCTAAGGCTGTGGTGATTGCCGCAGGCAGCGCTGATGGCTTGGATAAGTCTTCAATAATTTGCGGGTGGCGTTCTCGAAAACTCTCCATCCAGGGTTGATACCAGGCTTTTTGCGAACTTCTTTGCTCGGGGCTCAGCGTCCAGGGAAGGTCTACCATCTCCGCTTGATTGATCACATGATCTGACAATACCTGGGAAATAATCACCCGATCTGCGTGGAGAAACTGGCGTAATTCTGAGGCAGTTTTTTCAAAAACGGTATTGATCTGAAACGTTTCGTGAATGTGCTCAATAATTTGAGCAGTAAAGGTGGCGATCGCAATTTTTTGGTTGGCTTGAGCAATCAGCGGATGCAATGATTTTGGGACAGATACAGGCTTCAGATCCGCCGCTGAACGTCTTGACTCAACTGACGGAGCACTCCCACCCGCCGCTGAACTCTGATCCTCACTCACTCGCTCTTGACGTTGCCGAGATGCATTGGGTCGATTGTGCTTGTGGGTATCAGTGTCCATTGTTTGGCATCCGGCGAGGGAGTTTCGTTGTGATAACGAATTAACAGGGTGACCAGCATGATCACTGGCGAACCCGGTCATTTCAGTCTCTAAATTCTGATGGCGGCTGAGATGCTTCATGGAACCCAATATCGCTTAGAGCAATTGCCAAATTTAAGAATAATGATTCGGTTGTAACCCAAGACCATGTGCAAACTGAATCGACTTATCGATTTTGCAAAGGGGCAATTTGCCCAAACCTCCTGCAACATCTTTAAGTCCCCAAAATAGATTTGGTTTATGGCTCTACGCAATCCAGTTAAGACATCGGGGGGTGGGGGCGGTGCCCCCCACGCAGGGGTTTCACCCCTGCACCCCGTCCTAACCCTAACGCGTACCGCCATATACGGATCTAGACACAATTAAAAGCCTCGATTCCACATTCTGTATCGTCCGTACGTAGTATAAATTTGGGGGTTTCAGATTTAAGTGTGCCTACGTACTTATGATTGACAACGCAGAGTGTAAATAACGGAAACCTGGTAGGATGTCTCCACAACTCCGTTGATTTACTGAATCAAACAGCTCAGATTGGCATAATGCATTGGCGTTGTTTCGTCTGTCTTTTAGTATTCCCCGTCCCCCAATAAAATGCTCAAATGACACCGGAGGAACTTACGTAATCAGCCCTAATTAGTTTTAGAAGAACCGATCGATTTACGGTAAAAACACTCAGTCCTGAAGCGGGTAGCGCCAACCTTTAATTGGGCACAGGCGGCTTCTGAAAAAACTGTCGCAAAACTTCTCCTGGCTTGCGATCCCAGGTATCAATATGCTCGTAAATCAACCCATTTCTGATGCGGTAGGTAGACGTCCCGTTGAAAAAAATCTGTGCATTCCAGGGAACCCGCAACGTCCCTCGGACCGTCCACACGGCTAAAACGGTATCTTCTTCAGTCTGCGTGACCGTGTGTAAATCAAAATGGAGGGCTGTAAAAAATAGTCGTCCGTGAAACCGCAGAGTCCAGAAAATAATGCGGTAATTCAACTTGCCTTTGAACGTATTAACGGGATCGCGGAAATAAATATCTTGAGAGTAAATATCGTAAGAGATATCTTGTGCAAACAAGGTGGGTAGATCGTGTCTAAGAGTTTGAATAATAGACTCAATTTGCGATCGCTGTTGTTCGTTTATCATCACCGCTATGGAATCAATCCAATTGGATACTAACAGACTCAATCAACAAATTCAGTTCATTCTGGAGATCGATCAACTCAAGCTAGTGCTGCGGCAAACGTTATTAACTGATGGGTCGCGTCGAGAAAATAGTGCAGAACATTCCTGGCACCTCGCCATCATGGCGATCGCTCTGGCGGAATATGCCCCAAATCCCATCAATTTACTACGCGTCATGCAAATGGCATTGATCCACGATTTGGTAGAAATTGATGCTGGAGATACGTTTTGCTACGATACGCAGGGCAACCAAAGCAAAGCAGAGCGGGAACAACAGGCTGCGGATCGGTTGTTTGGGCTATTGCCCAGCGGTCAACGCGCTTTCTTCCGCGAATTGTGGGACGAATTTGAAGCCGGAGACACGGACGATGCCCGCTTTGCCAAGGCACTGGATTGTTTGCAACCATTTTTACACAATATGCAGACCCAGGGCGGCACCTGGCGTTTGCACAATATTCACCACAACCAGGTACGTCAGCGGATGCAAGCCGTGAAGAGAGGCACACCAGATTTATGGAATACGGTCGAACAGATGATTGAACAGGCGATCGCCGCTGGATATCTCAAATCAGACGCTTAGGAATGGGACTTGAATAACGTCGATGATTTGCTGTAGAGGCGAACGGCCGTTCGCCCCTACAAACGATCTAATAGTCGATCTTATTCAATCCACGATCCTTAGAGTCACACATTACATAAAAATCGGACATTTAATGATGGAAGCGCGGCGTCGCCGCGCTTCCATCATTAAATCTTCGATTTAGGTTTCAGGGTTTGTCTACCAAACAGACACAAAATGCCATCCGACCGTGCTGACGGGATTACAGAATAACGGGTAGGCAAAACTGTCGTGATTCTGGAACAAACTCGAAGTCTACGCTGAGATGCATAATCCCCGGCTGCCATTCGTGATCAGAATTGAGCCAATCCACTGCAACCCCTTCCATCAACAGTTTAATTTCAGGGGTAGTTTGATGCAGTTGGCTAAACACTTTCTCTTGTAGCGTTTTCACCAGCGTTGGCTGCTGACACCAGGGGCTATCAGTCGCATCAAGAATAGCATCATCTGCCAGTTGAGAGTGGTTGCCAGTCGGCGATCGCCCGGTGACTAAATCCAGTTTCCAATCTAATTCTGGGGTGGTAACTTGCAAAATCACTTGCAACCGCAAACTACCCGTTTCCCATTCACTGCCTGGTTGCAATAGCTTGCCTTTCAACCCACCCATGAGTTGCATCACTTCATCCGCACTCCGGTTAAAACACCAGAGCACGCGTAGGGTCAGTTCGTCTAAGCCCAACTCTTGTTGAGGTAAATTTCGTCCAGACAGTGCCAGCGAGGTTTGTAACAACTCTGTGGCAGCCTGGACATCCTTGACTAACGGAATCACCAGCTCCGATATCGGCTGGGTCGTATTCTTAGCGCGTTGCAAACTGTCAAGGTGGGGTAAGATTTGGGCAAGCTGTTGGTAGACAACCATTTGCTGATAGCGGTTGACCCAATCAGCATCGGTGAAGCTAATGAGAGGCGCTAGAATGGGCGATCGCAAATCTGACGCAACCGTCTCCATGTCAGCCACTACCATTTCGGGCATTAACCGTTGGTTGATGCTGGGATCAACCGCATTGGGAATAAATTGCAATCCCAAATTCACCTGAAGGCTCCCAGATTGCCAGCCATGACGGGGGATCAACGCCTCAATTTGTGCCCCTTCTAAAAACTGACGAATAGCAGGGGTCGTCATTTGCATTTGATTCACCACATCGTGCAGCAACTTACCAACCGCAGAGGGTTGGCTGCACACGGCGTAGTCGGGCGTTTGGATAAGGGTGTCTGCCGATAGTAAAGCAGGGGGTAACTGATGGGTCACCAGATCGATCGCCCAGGTGGCTTCGGGTGTTCGCATGTGCAAAACCATGGCTAACCTCAACACCCCAGACTGCGTTTCTGTCTCCGTCTGTTGCACCGTTGCAGCAATACCTTCCAGTAATCGCATAGTCGCATAGGCACTCCGCGCGGCACACCAGATCAGCCAGGGTTCCAGAGTTTCTAGCGAAAAATAGTGTTGCCAATGAGTTGGGTTCGAGGCGGGCGGGGATAGATCGTCGTTAGCTTCCGTATCGGGTAGAGCGGTTTGTAAGGCATCTAAAACATCCTCAACCTCTTCCAACACATAGGGAGTAATGGTTTCTGGAGTTTGGGGAATATCAGGCGACCAGCCCGTATCCGGCGATCGCAATTTAGCAACGATGTCCATCAAGCGCTGCATTTTTTCCACAATGGGCGGCGAAATCAACCTGCTGTCATTGCCCTGTACTCCTATCTGAGACGATGAGCCTGTATCAACTAGTTTCAAAACAACCTGTCGAGCAGAGACAATATCTATCTCATGGTCAGATGATTGGATTGCCGTTAGAGGGTTAAGAATCTTTGGCTCAAGTAGCATAGGTGCAGCGAGAGTCAGCTCGATATCTGCCATAAATTTGTGGGTTGGAAAGAGACTAATGTCAGAGTTCCCACGTAAAGTTGAGTCTTTACCAGAACTCTGCTGGATTCTCTAGCCTGGATTATTCACCAGAGTTTTTGGCAATTCTAAAACCCTTCTGCGCGTTTCGTTTCGAGTTCCATGTATAAAAACACACTGTCGAAATCAAGAAATCACTAGAAGCCATTCTGGATAAGCAGTTCAGCCATTTTTTAGAAGGGGTCATGAATAATCCAGGCTAGACTTAAGGATCGTGGACGTAATCAAATCCACATTGTTTTGAGAGAGCAACGGCGGAGCCGTTGCTCTCTCAAAACAATGACAGATTCATTTATCTGTGATCCTGAGGATGACAAATGAATTCAAATCCAAAGATTTGGTGTGGGAAGCGCGGCGGAGCCGCACTTCCCACACCAAATCTTCAGTTGCATTAAATCTACGATCCTTAGCCACAGGACAAAACTATTGCCAATCCAGTTATTCTTTATTCCACACGAATAACAGACAAAACAGCATTGGTGTAATAATGAGTCACAATTTGTTGATAGGTGTAGCCCTGTTGCGCCAAAGCATAGGCTCCCCACTGACTCATGCCTAAACCATGCCCAAAGCCACGTCCAGTCACCTGAAACCCGGTTGGCTGAGTCACCGCATTACCTGCACTAGCCACATTTCCCATTTGTGGAGCGATACTAAATAGCGTACTTCTGAGATCTAAGGCATTGCGAATTTCATTGCCACTTAAAACCCGAGTCCCAGCCGTCCCAATCACCTGCATACTCATAACACGGCCGTGCTGAGTTGTTTCGAGTGGCTGAAATGAAATAATATCGCCAATGCCCGTAATTCTGCGGCGCATGGCATCAGAGGTAAAATTCGCAGACCATTGATAAACGGGTGCATTTTGGTCATAATCTTGCACAGCACGAAGATAAGGCAATGGATTAGACCAGACATCCTCTACGTTTTCGGTGTATCCACCAGAGGACGAATGAAAGACAGCTTCAATAATTTGACCGTTGTAGGTCAGCACTTGCCCCCTTGTAGCCTCAGCAGCAGCACGGGTGCTGTCAGTTTCTTCTTCGATGCCATTATAGACTTGCCAAGCTTGCGTATCGCCAACATCAAAAACGGAGTTGGCGCTGGTTTGCCGACGATATAAAACGTAGGAACGTGCGGCAACCGCTTGCGCTTTCAGGGCTTCAAGATGCCAGTTTGTGGGCATTTCGCCACCCACAACACTATAAAGATATTGTTCGAGATCCACATAGTTCACCGCTGTTAGCCCCGAACTGGTGGGCACAACGAGTGCTCGCCCGCGATACCATTTATCGCCAATGAATACATATCCACCCTCGCTGGGTTCGACCCAAAGATGCCCAGTTTGCCATTGATCCAGCACAATTCTGCCAGATTGAGCTTCGGCGTTGATTGCTTTCATGGCTGGGAGTTGCTCTAGCACTTGCCCAGAGGCATCTTTGACAACGGCAGTCGTCGAGCTACCAATTTTTATTTGGCTGGCATCTTGTTCAATCGCAACCCGTAGTTCTAGTTCTGCGCGGGCAGGGGCGATCGCCACACACCAAATTAAAAGGGACATCCACCAGGACTTTCTACCCAAATGCAGGATTTGCTTAAACCACAGCATCGGCAGGCTAGGATAAACTCTTGCGGTCATTCTTTGCTTTACTCCTCATTACGAAAGAGTCGAATTGGATTATGAGTAGCTGCCCTGATATGCAACGTTCCAGGTCAAAACATTAATAACCGATTCCAATAGGGGTTAGAAGAGTTTATTTTTGTACCTTGCGATCGCAAAAACAAACGTTCCGACTCATTTTTAGAAGTGCCACGCGCTGCACGACACTTCCAACCAATGACTGATGTCTATTGGAACTGTGATCCTAAAAGTCATGAAACCTAGACTTTTAAATGTACTGGGTTTCGCTCAACACTATATATCAACTTGAGTTCAACTGGGATCAATTTGACTCTCATTTCAGCTTATAAATTTTATGCCAGGCATCCAATCGGGTTGTGCCAGAGCGTTTCAGAGTGGGATTCTGACACAAACCAGTCCGTGCCCCTAAAACACAGATTTATCTTGAGAAGGTCGTTTCGCTTACCCCAACGGGATAAAATTCAAGCTGGTAGCGATATAGCGCAATGGGGCGATCGCTTGCCTTAAAGTAATCGGGGTCTTGGGGCGATAAATAAATGGCTGTGACCTGATCGGCTGTCACCTGGGGATTTTCATCAGGATGATAAAAATACGCTGTGGTGGTTTCCACTGTGTTGAAGTAGGGCTGCATCATGCCCCGAAACTCTTGAAGAAAAACTTCGGTTGTGAAGAACTGATCGTCATCAATAGTTTCTGTAGCACGTCCAGTAATGGTTGATACCAGTTGACGATTATCTTTCAACAACGTGATTTGGCGATTGGGATTACGCGAATCAACTTTGACGGCTAACACAGGAGACGACTCTGCGGTTTCTGTGTCATCGAGATAAGCATTTGCCAAATTGAGACCGTTAAAGGCACGATCTGCCACAACGTTTGTAGAAATCAAGTTCCAGGAATCGGGCACCAAAGACGGCGGAATAGGAAAGGGTAAATTTAACGTGTTGGCATTTTGTTCTATAAATCGGGCTTGAAAGGAAATCGGTTGCTGCAAATATTGGCGATTACCTTCAAATCCTGGTGTGACAATATCTGGAGCCAGGGGTGCTGCTAAGTCAACCAGCGTGGTCGTGACATCCCATGTCCCTGAAAACCAGTCGGGATAAACTAAGTCTCCCTTGGCAGCTTGCACAAGAGGCTTGGTTTGCCAATCGGGAAATTGCGAAAGCCGTTCTGCCAGTGGACTGGCCTGGGCAGTTCCACTGCAAACTAGCCAGAATAAAGTTAATGCCCAGACGTAGAGCGATCGCCATTTCATCATGCTTCTACCAATCTGGGTTCACAGGCTGCATCATGGTTGTCTTAACGATCCATGCTTTTTCCAGGTAATGTTTCAGGGTATCGGGTTGAGGGTTGGCAGATTCGTAACCCTGAGAGCCTATCCAAACCATTGATTTCATGTCCTTTGGTCACGAAGATCAACGTTTCTAAGCACGTTTCGGATAGGTTCTAGACCCAATACCGTTAAAACACCACTTCTTCTAGAACCAGCCTAACACCGTGCCCCTAGACTTGTCCGTAAATATTTTACGATTATGAGCATTGCCCGTTTCTATGGCTTCAACTATTCGCCACCCATAATTTGGGGAACTTTGAAGAATTCCCCTTCACGATCGGGCGCACCATCGAGGATCACGTCGCGATCGCTAAAAGGTTTGAGGTGATCTTGACGCACCACATTGCTCACATCAATTGCGCGTGCGGTCGGTGCCACGGTTGAGGTATCTAGCTCACTGAGTTGCTCAAAATAATCCAAAATACTACTCAACTGGGTCGTAAACTTCTCCTCTTCATCAGGAGTCAAATCTAAACGGGCTAAGTGAGCCACTTTCTGAACTTGATCGCGATTCAACATGAGTGATTTAAGACTAAATTTAAGGTTTGAGGGTTAAGGTTTAGCTAACCGCTAATCCAAATAGCGAAGATCCATTCGTTTTCAAGGCGAGGATCTAGACAGGTCAGAATTTTCATGAAACGCTCACGCCGTAAGCGTTTCATGAAAATCATCACCCATTTGAAACACAATCCAGGCACTCTAAAAATACACGTCAATTTTGGCGCGACCCGTCGTTTTCAGCCAGTTTTGCGCCTCAATGTAGTTGTTAGGTGCCAGTCGAATCGCCCGTTGCCAATACTCAGCAGCCTGATCATAATACTCATCCGCCGCTTCAGTATTGCCGTTCAATTGCGCTTGCTCACCCAGATAGTGATAGATCACAGCAATATTGTTGAGCGATTGAGTCATGCGAGGATTTAACTCTAGCGCTTCCTGATATTTTTCTAACGCGATGTCGTGTTCACCATTGCTAGCGTGAATCAACCCCATGTTGTAGAGGATAAAACTGCGATCGTAGGGGTCTTCTTCCAGGGTCAATGCTTCGTTATAGTTAGCCATCGCCTCAGCATATTCACCATCGGCTTGGGCAGACATGCCATCTCGGTAGTAAGCAAATGCTTCTTTAGCGGTTTTATTGGTGGGCAAAACTTTCAAGATCAGATCTGCCATGACAGTGAAAGTTTTGTCGATGAAGTTATCGTTGCGCTGACTTCTAGGCATAGCTGCTTAATGTTGGATGACTAACTTGGATGATTTTAAAGGTCTGATGGATTCGACGTCTATTCTGTTATGGTTCAAACTTAGTTTAACGCCGATTTGGCTCTCAAATGTGACTCGTCTTCCCGGCAGGTGTTCTGCGCCTCAGCGCCCACGAAGTGAAGAACACAATCCTATACTAAGAATAATTAGGATCGTGGATTGAATAAAATCGAAGATTTATTTCTGGCAGCGCGGCGACGCCGCGCTGCCAGAAATAAACCTCTAGTAGTGTAGGTACTAAATTTTGCAACATGGGGGGTGGGGGCTGCGCCCCCACGCAGGGGTTCCACCCCCGCACCCCGTTACAAAACATTTAATTGGGTCTACTAGGTTTCATTTAATTTATGGTTCTTAGGCAGAATTTTAGTCCAAACGACAGTGAGGGATAGGCATGGCTCCAGATCCCAATATTATGAGAGCGGTTGAGACGCTCGATTACCGGGTCACAGCGGGTGATGTTGCGTCTCAAGCAGGAATTGACATTAAGTTGGCAGAGCAAGGACTTTTGGTCTTGGCATCGGAAGCCGGTGGGCACTTACAGGTTGCAGAGTCCGGAGAAATTGCTTATTTATTTCCTCCCAGTTTTCGTACCATTCTCCAGGGCAAATATCTGCGGTTGCGACTCCAGGCTTTGTGGAAAAAAGTCTGGCAGGTTTTGTTTTACCTGATCCGGATTTCTTTTGGCATTTTGCTGATTGCCTCGATTGTCTTAATTGTCCTGGCGATCGCCATTATTTTGATTGCCCTGAGTTCTAGCCAAAACAACGAAAACAATGATCGTCGCGGCGGTTCGGGGGGTGGGTTTATCTTTCTCCCTCGCGTTTGGTTTGGGCCCGATCTGTTTTGGTTCTTTTCGCCCAACTACAACGAGCGTCGATATTATCGCCGGCAGACTCGAACCCGCAGAGATAATGCTGACTCTAAAATGAACTTTTTGGAGGCAATCTTCTCGTTTTTATTTGGTGATGGCAATCCTAATGCAGAACTAGAAGAAAAACGTTGGCAGGCGATCGCCACGGTTATTCGGAATCACCAGGGGGCGATCGTTGCCGAGCAAATTTCTCCCTATCTAGATCAGGTTGGCGAGGGATACAGCAATGAATACGAAGAATATATGTTGCCCGTACTGACGCGGTTTAATGGACGTCCGGAGGTCAGTCCAGAAGGACAACTCATCTACCACTTCCCAGAACTTCAGGTGATGGCAACTCGACAACAGCCTCAACCTGTATCGGCTTACCTCAAAGAATCACTCTGGCGTTTCAGTGAAGCCACATCCGGGCAATTGATGGGTGCCATTTCATTGGGTGCGGTCAATGTAGTGGGCGCGTTGATGCTGGGCTATTTGCTAAAAGATGGAACAATCGCCGCTCAACTGGGTGGATTGGTCGCCTTTGTCAGCAATATTTATTGGGTCTTATTGGCATATGGCATCGGCTTCTTAGCCGTACCCTTGATTCGCTACTTTTGGCTAAAAAGACGCAATGCTAAAATCGAAGCCCGCAATGAGCAACGTCTAGAAAGGGCTGACTTACTAAACCAGGCTGGGGATGAGGTGCGTCAGAAAATAGCCTTTGCGCGTCAGTTTGCCTCAGAAACCGTGATTGACGAAGCAGATCTGGCATACACCACAGAGAAGGATTTAACTGAACAGGAGCTGTCACAAGCTGACAAAATTGATGCCGAATGGCAACGGCGGTTAGAGCAGTCTAGCTAGTCATACATACCGCTATGAAAGCAATTTGTTCAGGGTCGTAGATTTTATCAAACCTAATTCTCACTGAGAAGGCAACGGCGAAGCTGTTGCCTTCTCAGTGAGAATGACAGGTTCACTACTCTGTAATCCTAAGGAATGGAAATTATAGCGCTGTGCAGGTTGATTCAGTACGGTGTTGTGGGGCGCGGAGCGCCCCACAATACCGTTTCTGTACTTAACGAACTTGCATACTGCTATAAATAACTCCGATGATGTGTTGTACGGGCGAACGGCCGTTCGCCCCTCCAAACGATTCAATCTTCAATCTTATTTAATCCACGATCCTAAGCCATTTTTAACTTGAGTATTGCGACGACGACGGGCATAGATCAGTAGACCCAATAGACCAGTGCTAAAACCACCCATCAGGGTCATCGGTTCAGGGACAGGGACGGCATCCCCGGTCACACCTCTTACCGCGATCACAACGTCGTTAAAATCTCGATCGGAATTTTGGTTGAGTCCCCCCGTTTTCCGATACGGACCATACAAATCTTCAAACCCTAGAATTGCGTAGTTTTGTTTCTCTACAGTATCGAAATAGTTATAGGCAATCAGATGTTGTAAGCCATCGGGATTTGCTCGCGCATCTGCACCATAGACATATTTCCCACCGTAGTAAGAATTTGCCTTAAGGAAAAAGCTAAGGTTGGTGGAACCGGAAAAATTACCTAAGCTAACCCCTTGACCAAGCTTGAGTGAACCATTCGCCTCAGGCAGAACACTATTGGGTGATGAAATGTCACCAAAAATCAGGTGCTGCGCGCCCCCATTGGCGGAATAAGACAACGCGCTTCTATATCCTGCTCCCTCATTGACAAAATAAACGGCAACATCACTCAGACCCTGTTCAAACCGCAGAGTATTAGGATTGAGCTGAAAAAGATTGGCGTTGGCAAAGGGAATGCTCTCGTTCTGGACGTAAGTATTAAAGGTTCGCAGTAAATCAGACCGTAATGTTAAAGACTGGGCATGAGCAGCGTTTGCAAAAAGAACTCCCGCTAGTGTTGCAGTGATAGTTACGGCACTACGAATAGGTCTAAAGCTCACGAAATTTCTCCTGATAGGTCAAGGGTAAGTTGATAACTGTTAAAACGTTAAAAATAGGACTCTAAAACAGCACTTAAATATGAGGATTATCGTCATACGGCTGACAATAATCTAAGCTAATGAAGAGGCAAAAGTGATGGGTAAAACCGTAGTCATAAACCCATCAAAAGCAGCTATACCGAAATCTGTAACCAATCCTGTTTAAGTTCAAATCAGTTTATAAAGCCGCAACTATTGGAAATCAAATCATGTATCTCACTAAATTTCTCAAATCCAATTTTGAGGTGAACGCTCATTTCAAATAGATTTCAAGATATCGGACATCTGAAGGTAATGATTAGACTTATAGATTCAAGTATTAAAAAGATCGCTCGGTTTGGCGACAGTAATTTCCTTGTTTTGTTGCCGCAGAAAATACGCAATCTCAGTGAAAAAATCTCCTTGTTTTTCGGGATGTTCAATCCCGTCAGTCTTGGAACCTAGAGTTTCTTCGTAAGGGAAAACTCTGGAGCTTTGTTAATACTTAGATATCGGGTTAAGGGATCAGGTAGAGTTGGTATTTGGCGATCGCCTCTCTAAAAGACGCTAGAAATCGTGGATTTTATCGATCCAATTCCTGTCAAGAGAGCCACAGCTCCGCCATTGCCCTATTAACAAGAATCACGGGTTACTCGATCTGTGAACTTAAGTTCGACAGCCTGTCTTTTGACAGATCGGGTTGTGTTCAGCAGCATGGAATGGAAGTTATCCTGCGACTAGAAAAAATGCTTTGCAAATTCCCCTGAGCAAGGTTCTAGTTGATGGATGTGTTGGAGAAGAGAACCATGCTGAAAAAATTACTTGCGATCGCACTGTTGGCGACTACTGTTTTGATGTCGGTCTTAAATACACCTGCTTTTGCAGCCGACTTAGGAAATGGCGCAAAGGTGTTTGAAGCCAATTGTGCTGCCTGTCATCTCGGTGGCGGCAATTTGGTGAACTCGGCTAAAACGCTTAAAAAAGAAGCATTAGAGCAATTTCAAATGGCATCCGTAGATGCGATTAAGACTCAGGTAATCAATGGTAAAGCGGCGATGCCGTCGTTTAAGAGTCGTCTGACTGCCGATCAAATTGACGATGTAGCAGCTTATGTGCTGGATCAGTCTGACAAAGGTTGGTAGATCATCCTCATCAATTGCGTGAAGTACGAGTTGTTGTGAGCGCGTTCAAACTCATCCCCACAACGGTGTACAAGCCCGTTAAGTACAAAGACGGTGTTGTGAGGCGCTCCGCGCCTCACAACACCGGGCTAAATTAACCCGCACAGCACCATAAAATCAGCAACGCCTTTGTTTTATTCCATACAACATCATGAAACCCAACGTCATCTTGATTGCAACTAGCTTTATTTACATGGCAGCAATGAATGTGGGAATTCAAGCGGCTAACGGCTTACCACCTCAAGCGCCTCTGCTCATTGCTCATGAAGGGAATGATCACCCTCATCCTGACGAGGAGTCTCATCCTGACTTAAATGCACCTGAGACGGGTATGCCTGAGATGCAGGGTGAAGGTGAACACGAACATGGGGCGATCGCTATTCCCGCCGATCAACCCATTCCGACCCTCCATCTCATCGTCCATCCCGATACGCGGCAAGGATGGAACCTGGAATTACAAGTTGCAAACTTTAGCTTTGCACCTGAACATGTCAATCAAGAGAGCAGCACAACCGAAGGACATGCCCATCTTTACATTGACGGTGTAAAAATTACTCGGTTATATGGAACCTGGTATTATCTCGCCGATCTTGCCTCTGGCACTCATGAAATCACGGTAAGCCTGAATGCAAACGGGCATGAAGCACTGATGTATGATGGGCAACCCATCGCCGATACTGTGATAGTAGAAGTGCCCTAAAGACCATCACCGACTAGATCAGAGTTAGCTGACTGAGGATATCTGTAGTTCGCTTCGTATTCAATTCATAACCTAAATCTCACCCTGCCGCTGTTGGAGCTTGAGGAATGTGCTGGATTTACTGCTAATCATGCTCTTGGGATTTTTGGGAAGTTTTGGACATTGCATCGGCGTTTGTGGTCCGATTACCGTTGCGTTTTCTCTGTATGACCGTCAAGAGACGCCTTTTTCTCGCTGGCAACAGATTTGGTTTCATGTCCTTTTAAACATAGGACGCGTTTTAAGTTATGCCCTGGTAGGAGCCGGAATGGGTGCCCTCGGCTCTGTTTTGGTGGCAGGGGGCGAGATGGCAGGGGTAGGAAGTGACGCTCGTCGATACATTGCCCTACTGACCGGGATTTTGCTGATCTGGATGGGGTTAGCCCAGGTCAGTCCGCAGCTCTTGCCAGCCATTCCGTTTCTGCATCCTTCGCGGCAGGATGGCTTACATCATCGGCTTAATGCGCTGATGATGCGGATGGCATCGCGATCGCATTGGTGGACTCCAGCCAGTTTGGGCATGATTTGGGGGCTAATTCCCTGCGGATTTCTCTACATCGCTCAGGTGAAAGCGGCTGAAACCAGCAGTTTGATGTGGGGTTGCGCCACTATGCTGGCATTTGGTTTGGGAACACTACCCACTATGGTCGGGGTTGGAATGTTGACGGCTTTAGTCAGCGGCGATCGCCGCAGTCAACTGTTTCGGTTGGGCAGTTGGGTAACGCTGATCATCGGCATTTTGATGCTGTTTCGTTCTGGTTATGCCATGACCGATTACACGGGGCATGGTGCTTTGATCTGCTTGGTTTTGGCGTTGATTGCGCGTCCGGTCAGCCGCATTTGGTCATCGTTGTTGCCCTATCGTCGGGCTTTTGGGGTGGGAGCGTTTATTCTGTCTATTGCCCATCTGCTACACATGATGGAACACAGCTGGGGCTGGAAGCTGGAAGCCATTCTATTTATGCTGCCCCAACATCAGTGGGGTATCGCCATCGGAGCGATCGCCCTGATTCTGATGACTCCGGCAGCTTTGACTAGTTTTGATGGGGCACAAAAGCGGTTGGGGCGTCGCTGGCGACCCCTGCACCTTTTGGCAGTGCCAGCCTTCTTACTGGCTGCACTTCATACCGCCATGGTGGGGTCTCACTATCTAGGTGGGTTTCAGCTCACCCCATGGAATGGATTGCAAACAATCTTGCTCAGCCTTGTAGTGTCGGGTGTTCTGTTAATCCGTTGGCGTTGGATCTGGACACGTTTGTCTCTGGAGAATTACTATGTTTCTGCGGCGCAGCCTAAGCTTAGGAATGAGTTGGGTTCTGATATTGGGGCTGATAGCATCTCCAGCGATCGCCCATGAAGTGCAGATTTCAGGCAGTGTCGGTGGCACCCTGCATATCGAACCCAATGACCAACCTCGTGCCGGTCAACCCACTCAAGCCTGGTTTATCTTAACACAACGCGGTGGACAAACTATCCCTTTATCAAACTGTCACTGTCATTTAGCTATTTATCCTGAACCTCATGGGTCAAGCGATTCACCCGTTCAAGAACCTGCCCTAACAGCAGTAACAGCGGAGGGGAGGCAAGGCATTCCCAGTGCAACGATTACCTTTCCTGGTTCGGGCACGTATGTATTGGTATTGAGCGGCAGACCCGTGACCTCAGGAATGTTTACCCCATTTGAGCTACGCTTTTCAGTGACCGTTGCCCGCTAAAGGATAACATCGCGATCTGTTCTTTAAGAGACTCTGGTACAGATCCAAATCGACGATTGAGTTGTCGTAACACAAGCGATCGCGCTCCGTTCGCCCTACCTTCTTCTCTGCCTTCAGCTTTAATCTCCTGATAAATCATAAATCACAGATTCTTGCAAGAGTTCTCCCCGTAAGACTTGCCTGATCGTCTCTCTCTAATACTAACCCTGCTAAAACAGCTGCACAGGCTGTTACATTACTTTGTATGCGGGTGTCCGCAAGTTGGTCAATTTTCTGGGCAACCTGCCGTAGGATTTGACTACGGTCATCACTTTGACATAGTGGTGTCAAACATACCCGTGCCCTTCAATCAGAGTCATCGTAACAGTTTGGAGCATTTATAGTTGACGGGTTTTTATAAGAGCGATCGCCCTGATCTATAGCCTTCTGCATACAAAACCATCAGGATGCTGTGTTGAAACGTGGCGCGCTGCGCCACGTTTCAACACAGCATCCGTTCTAACACGATGGCGTAAAGCTATACCGATCTTGGGGAGGGTTGGCAGATAACTTGTCATCTTTGCCAAGCATTCGCTATGGTGAGCACAATGCTCTACCGCAGCTATTAACCCAATGCCTATGATTGCCAGCGCGATCGATATAGTGATCTTGATCCTTAGAAGTATTCGCAGTCACATCCGTTGGATGACCTGGAACTTATTTCTGGCGATCATTCCTTTGCTGCTGAGCGTGTGGTTATTTCGCCAACAGCGATCGCGATCCTGGTTGTGGTGGCTGGGGCTTCTGACATTTATTGCATTTTTACCCAATGCGCCCTACGTATTGACAGACATCATTCATTTGGTCTACGACATTCGTCAAGAATCCTCCATCTGGATGATTACCTTAGTGGTCGTGCCTCAATATCTTCTTTTTATGCTGATAGGGTTTGGGGCATATGTTTTATCACTGATCAACCTGGGTTACTACCTGCAACAGCAAGGGTTACGCCGATGGATTTTTCCTGCTGAATTATTGCTGCACACGCTCAGTGCTGTGGGTGTTTATTTGGGGCGGTTTGAGCGGTTCAACAGCTGGGATTTTGTTACTCAACCAGATGCCGTAGTTTTTAGTACGTTTCACAACTTGATGTCAAAACGTCCTGCGTTTGTCATGATCATTTCTCTGTTCGTCATTACCAGTTTGTATTGGGTGATGAAGCAGATTATCCTGGCAGTTTTGCTGCGCAAACGCTATGGCAAAGTTTTAGAACGTCTTGATGCAGACTCCAAATCATCGGGAGATATTGCGTCTTAACAGCGTAGCCAATCAATCCCCGCCTTTAAACCCTGCGGCTTTCATCTGCTGGGTCGTGATATTCATGTCATGATTTTTTGTAGCGCGGGCGTTGCTCGCACCACAAAAAATCATGCCTTTTTTAGGATGACTCATCTGTTGGTAAAGGCGGCACCACAATAATATTGCGCTGAGGGTTTGTGTTTAAAGTCGAGAGTAATTGTCGGTGTTGGGGCTGCGCCAGTTCGACAAACTCTGTGTAGCCCAACGCTTGCAGTTGCTGAATCAGAGTATCGGCATTGACAGCGGCAGCTTGCATACTATTGGGATTAATTTCAAGCAAGATGAAGGGCTTGCGGGTGCCAATCATTTCACTCGCCCCTTTAAGAAATAGCAACTCACTGCCTTCAACATCGAGCTTAAGAAAAATCTGACCCGGAAAATTTCGCCAGTTGACCAGATCATCCCAGCGTTTGAGAGGCACAGAAAGCGTTTGTTCCCCTGCCCCAGCAGAAAACTCTGGAAAAATTCCGGCAGACCCCGATGTGTCATCAGGAATGTAAAAGGTAATAGTATCGTCGCGATCGCCACAGGCAACTCGGTAGATTTCATAGGGACAACGGGCATTGGCTGCCAGAGATTTTTCTAACAGATCTGCCAGGTGGGGCTGGGGTTCTACTGCAATGATCTGCCCGGTCTGCCCCAACAATTCAGCAGCAACGATCGAAAAAGAACCATGATTTGCCCCCACGTCTAAGAACGTATCGCCTTCCCTGATAAAGACGTTGAGTACCGATGTATCCAGATTATTAGACTGAAGTTCATTGGGAACTTGCAACATTCGCGGATCAAGCAAATTAAGAAATATGGTTCTCGATCCGAGACTAAGCGGAGCGTAATCAGTAAACTTGAAAATTTTGGTGAACCGAATAATAGTCAGAAAAACAGTACGTCCACCTTTAATTTTGGGTGAGCTAGAGTTTTTCTGGAGCCAGCAATATAGCCCAAATAGGCGGTAAAGCAGGGGCAGTTGTTGTCTTAATTTGGGTTTGTAGAGCCATGAAATAATCGTTTTCTGATACAGCCAATTGCCGCTGGTTTTACAAGTCATCTCTACCTCAAACTGAAGCTGATTAAAACTGTGCAATGCTTTGCGAAACAGCGACGGCAGAGCCGTCGCTGTTTCACAAAGCATGAGATTCCATGCCATCTACGATTCTGACCACGCTTCGCAATTGGATATCGCGCAGAGCGCGGCACACAACCAAAAATCTGTAATTTAAGCCATTGAGAATCGCGATAGCTAGCAAATATTGCTTCAGTCTTAACCTACGGTTCAAGAGGATGGCACCCGTGGCACGATGTGATCAATCGATCAGGGCAATTAAACACAGATGAAGTGTTGGAAAGCGGTGCGCTGCACCGCTTTCCAACACTTCATCCTACTGGCTCTGAGCGTGGAGTGCTGTATCCCTACGCCATGACCATACCGCCGTCTACATTGAGAACTTGTCCGGTAATGTAAGCGGCAGCGGGATCGGCTGCTAAAAATCGTACTAAGCCTGCAACTTCTTCGGGTTGTCCCAAACGGTTGAGAGGAATGAACTTGAGGATTTCGTCTGTCTGTAAACCGTGAGTCATGTCAGTCGCAATGAACCCCGGAGCTACGGCATTTACAGTGATGCTACGGCTTGCCAGTTCTTTTGCCATGGCTTTGGTAAAGCCCAGTACCCCGGCTTTGGCAGCGCTATAGTTTGCCTGACCCGGATTCCCCATTTCACCGACGACAGAGGAGATATTGATAATCCGTCCCGATTTTTGTTTCAGCATAACTTTGCTGATCGCTTTGGTGCAAAGGAAGACACCCGTCAGATTGAGGTTGATGACAGCTTGCCAATCTTCTAATTTCATCCGCAGCAACAAGGTATCGCGGGTAATGCCAGCATTATTGACCAAAACATCAATACGTCCCCATTTATCCATCACAGCGCTGACCATGGCATCGACCTGATCGGCTTGGGAAACATCAGCTTTGAGAGCGATCGCATCGGCTCCCATGCCCACAATTTCTGCAACTACTGCATCGGCAGCATCGCTAGAACTGGCATAATTGACCACCACATTGGCACCTGCTGAAGCCAGGGATAGGGCGATCGCCCGACCAATTCCCCGCGAAGCACCCGTTACAATTGCCACTTGACCCTTTAATTGCTGCGATGTCTCTGGGGATACTGCCATAATCTCAACCTCGTAAACACAAGGCTATCAGCGGTTAGCTAAGGGCGATCGCGGGATCAACAATCAACCCATAGCTAACAGCCAACAGCTATTAGCTAAACGATCTTAAGGCATTTGGGGTACCTCAGCCGAGTCCCCAAAAACTGGATTACGATGGAACTATCACCTCTCATTTATGGATGTGATTATGGTTACTAAGAAACAGTTCGGTAGTTTTCAAGACCTGATTGCTGATTCAGAGTTACCGTTGCTCGTTGATTTTTATTCGCCCCGGTGCGGTCCCTGCCACATGATGGCAAAAATTTTGGATCAGGTGAACGAGCAATTTAAGACTCAACTGCGAGTCGTTAAAATTAATACCGATAACTATCCTCAACTCGCCTCTGCGTATCAAATATACGCATTACCGACCCTGGTATTCTTCAAAAATGGGCAACAAATCGACCGTTTTGAAGGGGTCGTGCCGATTCCCAAACTGACTCAATATCTCCAGTCTTTTCTTCGATAACCGATCAGTCCTTTAGGATCACAGATTAATTAACCTGTAATTCTTTTTGAGAGCGCGGCGGCTCCGCCGCGCTCTCAAAAAGAATCGAGTTTTAAATCCCACGATCCTTACTTAGATCAGACGATTGATCAGCAGATGAATGAGTGTACAAGCAAGCTTGTACACTCATTCATCTGCAAAACTCAGCTTTTTAGGGTGCAGATTCGCTTGAGACATCAGCTTTAGACAGGGTTTCCGGATTGGGTCGGTTAGCCTCTGTCAAACGTTTGTAAGTTATCTACCTGCGTCTAACCATGCACCCTCAAAATAGCAAGATTGAGCTTGAACGGCTGCTACAAATTCGCAACGAGCATCCCGAAAAGGCAAGCGATGTTGATCTTAAAATCAAAGAAATTTTCGCGGAAACCCATGCCATTTTGGTACTGGATATGTCGGGGTTTTCTCGCCTGACGATTCGCTACAGCATCATTCATTTTTTGGCATCATTGCGCCGCTTATGTGCGATCGCCATGCCCATCATTCAGCAGCACCAGGGCACTTTGGTAAAACAAGAAGCCGACAACATTTTTGCCGTGTTCGCCAAGGTTGACAGTGCCGTAGATGCAGCGATCGACATTCTCAAAAGCCTTGCAGCCATTAATACCGGACTCCCCGATGCCCTCGATCTCTACGCCAGCATTGGCATTGGCTATGGTGAAATCTTGATGATCGAGGGTAAAGATGTATTTGGGTGCGAAATGAACCTGGCATCTAAATTGGGTGAAGATCTGGCGCGTCCGAGCGAAATTTTGCTGACCGAAGCCGCCTATGAACACGTAGACCCATCTCGCCGATCTTGGGAAAAACTAGAATTTTCAGTGTCTGGGCTAAATCTGTTGACCTATAAAGTCTTGACCGCAGTACCCATGATATAGCCCTGGCAAAGCAAATATATAGTTGAGAGCCTCGCTGCGCGAGGCTCTCAACTATATATTTGCCTGACAACTACGTTGCCTTTGTCTCAGACCATTACAGGTCAAACGCATCGTAGTCAGGGTTACCCCGAATCATGGTGCGATCGAGAGCAGATAAAGTCTTGCCAATGGCTCGTTCTGAGGTCAGACATTGACAGGCAAGTTTGGCAACGTCGCTACGACTCACAACGCCGCTAATCATATAATTTTCGGTCAGAATGCCATGGCTGAGAGCGGGATCAGACACCAGCCCTCCCGGTCGAATAATCGTGTAATTCAGCCCACTGGCAACCAGATAATTTTCTGCTTTCTCTTTTTCTACCAAGATAGAGCCGATGATTTCTCGTTCTCGGGCTGGAATCACATCGGCACTATTGCCTGTGCCAATCGATGAAATCAAAATAAATCGCTGCACACCAGCTTTGACAGCGGCATCGATTAAATGTTGGTTGCCCACAAAATCAATCAAATTGCGATCGCCCGGAATGCTACCCAGTGTGCTGATGACCGCATGAATAGAGTCATCTGTCACCATTACCTGTTCCACCTCAGCGGCATTGAAAGCATCACCTCGAACGACGGTGATCCCCAACGCCTCGATTTCGGCACGAGTCGCCTCCGATCGCAATAAAGCCTTCGTTGCTAACCCCTGGAACGATAAGTATTTGGCGATTTCTCGCCCCACACCACGACTTGCCCCGGCTAAAAAAATGTAAGACGCCATAACCCTAAAAAATCAGCACCACCCCAAAGTCTACAGGATTGTCGGCAGCAAGGTTAAGGCAACGTCATCAGCGCATCAACAAATAAACTCAAATAGTGATTAATTAACGCCGCACTGTTGGCGGGCAACTTTTCGGTGACAACCTCTTGGAACAGTTTATAGGCTCTGGCAGACTGGGCCTCTTTGCGCAATGCCACCATAATATTTTGCATCCACAAAATCAGCTGTTCTCGAAACGCAGCTTCATCATCTCGCAACAGCGACAAGGCAAGCGCTTGAATCACATAGCTCATATCGCGCTTACAGGTATCTCTATGATTAGTTACCGTATCAGGCTCTAAGCGCTGTAGCTTGTACAATGTCAGATCGATCAGTGCCTCAGATTGTTGCTTAAGCAGGTGATAGGTCATAACCCGTGTCTGATACGTCTGCAAAAAATTTTCTAACGGTTGCAGCTCAGCATCGGTAAAATAGCGACCATCAGCCTGACGAAGATTGTTCTCAAGGGTGCTGTTCATAAATCAGGAATAAAACCTCAAATCCTGGGATACCTGTTCATTGATCAGGGGTTCCAGACCGGATTATTTTTCGCAAACGCTTGCGTCGCAGGCATTGCAACCAATCAATCCGATCGCTGCCCTACTATCTATGGCTTCTTAGATAAACAGAGATCAAGAAACGAACCCGTATCGTTACAGAACGTTTTAACGGATCTTTACAAAGTATGCCCATCCTGGGGAGGGCGATCGCTACGTCCGCCCATCACCCTATTGCTTCGACTGGCTAAAACGAACCGTTCTATTCCCGCCAGATCTGGATGAATCTGAATCATCCGATAGCTTCCCTGAGCGTTCAGTAAATCCACCACCGCTTGCGCCTGTCCAGCCATCAGCTCAATCAACCAGATGCCGCCAGGTTTGAGATAGAGAGGAGCTTGGTTCACCAGATGACGAATGCAATCTAAACCGTCGGTGCCACCATCTAATGCCAGATGAGGTTCATGATCGGCAACTTCGGGTTGCAAATCTGGGATCAAAGACGTGGGGATATAGGGAGGATTAGAAACAAGCCCACTCAATCTTCCTTGCAAGCCATCGAGCGGTTGTAGCCAGTCGCCCTGATAAAATCGAATGTTGTCTGAAAACCCAAGCTGGTCAGCATTGTGTTGCGCGATCGCCAGTGCCTCTGAGCTAACATCAACTGCATGCAAAGTTGCCTGAGGAAATGCATCGGCTAAGCCAATGGCGATCGCGCCACTACCCGTTCCCAGATCTGCCCAATCACCTGCCGCCAAAGTTGGATCAGTTTGCTGAACAGCAGCAACTGCCAGATCGATCACCAACTCTGTTTCAGGTCGAGGAATTAAAACGGCTGGAGATACCGTCAGCAAAAAATTTCGCCAGGGTGCGGCACCAATTAAATATTGCAGCGGAATTCGCTGATCAAGACGCTTTTGCCACAGCTGCATCACATCAGCCAGCGATCGCTGTAATGTGATCTCTGCCCGATCTTTAAACGATTCAAGGCGCAACGCTAATCGATCTAAACCCGCGACTTCTGCCAACAGCCAATCCACTTCGGCAATCGGAATCTCAGCAGCGATCGCCTGCTGACGAGCAAGACATCGCCATCGCCACACATCAATTCCAGCGACTAAATAAGGGTCATGCTCTGGCATACCTGGGATACAGCGATTAGCAATCGATTCCTGACAGAAAGTTTTTGGATGCGAAACCTGCGGTTTCGCATCCAAAAACTTGCTTGAGCAAAATTAACACTTAACCAGTGTTGCAAACACCAAATTTTGCAACATGGGGGGTTGGAGGCAAAGCCCCCAAGAAGGGGTTCCACCCCTTCACCCCTTACAAAACTTTCGTTTTGCTGTATTGGTACTTACATTGTTTTTGTGTGGAGTGGGCTTCGTCCACTCCACACAAAAACAATGATCTATATAGCGGACTTATATATGTCCTCTTTACCCACCATGGCTCTGAAAATGCCACCTTTTAGAGGTTGAGATGAGGCATGGCGATCGCCATGCTCATGCGCGATGAAAAGCCCGTAGCCGGATTGAAGTTACTGCTGCTCTTGCGGAGATTCTTCAGGTTGCAACGAGCGAATGTAATCAATCGATTCACGAGGGGGAACCAGTTGAATTTGGGTTAATCCTGGGTCATTACTCGTTTGCAGAGTGTCAATCAGGTTTTCTAAGTTAATCACCTGTATCACCATGGTACCAGCCAGATCGGGCTGCTCTTGCTGAAGACGAGAGAGCATGGTTTGCAATTCTTCACGCTTAAAGAAAATAGGGATAACCTGCTGTTCATCTTGGCGAACCGTCAGATAACCGCCCCCTTCTTCGGAAGACCGTGCCAAAAATAAAGGCACACCCGTAAACTCAGTGATATCCTCGCCATTCTCTTGAAGCACGGAAACAGCCGACTCTACCTCTTGCTCCATCGGCACAAACGTGAAATTAATAGCCGACTGTTGGTCATTACGGCTGGTTAATGCCAGTTGGTACACTTCTGCCAACGAAACAGGAACGACCTGAACTCCGCTCGCCAAGTCAGGATCATTGGTGCGCAAGTTGGTTAAAAATGTCTGAGCATCGGCCTGGCTAATAAATACTCCAGCCACTGGAGCACCCTCTTGGCCTTCCTCTGGAGCCGCAACAAGTGGAGCCCCTTCTGAGTCTGTGATCGTAAAGACCGGCACTGCACGTAGCTCTGTGACAATTTGTTCTTCAGGCAATGCCAGAGCACGGGCACTTGTGAATAAAAAGGAACTGAGGCAAACGCTGCTAACTAGACCAAGCGTTGCACTCCAGCGCATGAGCGACTTCATAATTTCTCCGATTAATGAGGCTGAATTCATCAATGTTCAACAGCTAAGAACAATCATCTGGCAACTTTGAAGTGAAACTGTCCAAAGTTTAAGATGCATGGTTAAGGCTCAGAGGTGTTACATGATCATTGACAGGAGTCTGATCAAGATGGTTCCGTTACCGTAATCTCTCTGATGGGTCAGGCTTTGAATGCTGTGACGGATTAATGGAGCTTGTAAAATTATCTTGCAGTATAGTTTAGATTGTTCGAGAAGTGTATCTTGAAGGATACTAACAGTCTTTGAGGAAGTTCGTAGAGATTTTTTTTGCGATCGCTCTCTATCGCCTGTGCGATCGACCAGATGATTGAGTCGTTTTTACAGTGGCAACCCCATTCTGGTTGAGCGCAAGGTAGCAGAACCGTCGCTCTCTTAACCAGAATTCCAATTTAAAGCGTCAATAATTCCCAGTCTGATAGCGATCGCTATGGCAGTCCTAAAATAAGTGATTTAGATAAGCGGGTTGCGAGAGATGCACCCCGAAGGGGTGCGCCTCTCGCAACCCATTTGGAATTGCTATATATCTTAATTAATTAATTATTCGTTTTTTGTTGAGGAAGGTGATGCTATGAGTCGTACTCAAAATCATTTAATATCCCTGAAAAATACTGGAACTTGGGTTTGTCGGAGTGGGGCGATCGCTTTCTTACTGCTTGCCGCTGCCTGCCAACCCACCACCCAAACTGAAACCAGCCCAACACCCGAAGCGTCCGGTTCCCCTGCCGGAGCAGAAGGCGCGCTCAAACTGGCTACCTTATTACCCCTGACGGGAGACTTAGCCCAGTATGGCGGTCCAATGCAAGAAAGCGCTGCCCTTTTAATCGAAACTGTCAATGGCTGCGATGGCGCACTCGGCAAACCCGTCGAACTGCTGTCTGAAGATGATGAAACCAACCCCGCTGCCGGAGCCGCTGCTATGACCAAACTGGCAGAGGTCGATCGCGTTGCCGGAGTGGTAGGGGCTGCGGGCAGTGCCGTTTCTGCGGCAGCCATCGATATTGCAGTCAGAAACGAAGTTGTACAAATTTCACCGTCCAGCACCAGTCCCGACTTTACAGAGAGAGCGGCTAAGGGCGAATTTAATGGCTATTGGTTCCGCACAGCACCACCGGATACGTTCCAAGGCGATGCACTGGCTCAACTGTCCAAAGAGCAAGGCTTTCAGAAAGTTGCCGTTCTCTCCATTAATAATGACTACGGCAACGGCTTAATTCAATCGTTCATTCCTGCCTTTAAAGCGGGCGGTGGCACAGTCATTAATGAAGCCAGCCCGACGCTCTATCCACCAGATGCCACGACGTTTGACTCAGAAGTCACCGCCGCCTTTCAAGATCAACCCGATGCCGTATTGATCATTGCCTATCCTGAAACCGGCAGCTTAATTCTTAAAGCCGCTTATGAACAAGGGTTACTTGACGGCAAAACCAAGATTTTGCTGACCGATGGCATGAAGACTGATAACCTGGCAGAGCTAGTCGGCAAGACCACAGATGGCACCTTTATTGCCGCCGGTGTGCTGGGTACAGCTCCCAGTGCGGGTGGTCCTGCTCTGGAGCAATTTAAGCAACTTTATACTGCCAAGTTTGACCGTGACCCAGGCGTTTATGATCCCAATTCCTGGGATGCTGCCGCTGTTTTGGTCTTAGCCGCCGAAGCAGCGAAGGGAACAACGGGGGCAGCCATCAAAGATAAAATTCGTGAGGTCGCAAACCCACCCGGCGAAGAAGTCACAGATGTCTGTCAGGCTCTCTCTCTGGTGCGAGAGGGGCAAGACATTAACTATCAAGGCGCAAGCGGTAGCGTTGACTTTAATGACAACGGCGATGTAGTTGGTAGCTACGATGTCTGGACCATTACCGACGACGGCAAACTTGATGTTGAGTCAGTCATTAACGTCGGCGGTTAATTAAAGCATGTCTGTACCATAGAGATGTAGGGGCAATGCTCCTACATCTCTATCGCAATTCTCAATGGCGTGAATACGGGTTATTGTGTGATAGCCGCGCGGAGCGCGGCTATCACACAATAACCTTGTCAGACTTTCAATCGGGATGACAGGATTTGAACCTGCGACATCCTGCTCCCAAAGCAGGCGCGCTACCAAGCTGCGCTACATCCCGCAACGCTCTTTCCCAGTATACCTCGTTTAGCTCCTTCCTCTGCAATCAATCTCTATAAAACAGCGATCGCCAATCATTATGAGTACGGGACAACAGACCAGAGGCAGACCCAATCAGCCTTGCAACTGGGCAATTGGAGAATTGCCTGGACTCAGCCAGCAGCATCGAGATCAGTTAATTGAGCAAGGTATCCAAACCACCCATCAATTGCTAATCCAAACTAAAACGCCTGTTCTCAAACAAGCGCTTGCGACCCAACTCCAGATTCATATTCAATATGTCAACAAATGGGTAGCATTAGCCCACCTTGCCTGCATTCCCGCCGTGGGCTGCCAGCATTGTGGGTTACTGCTCCACGCGGGCATCAGTTCCCCACAACAGGTGGCGCAAATGTCATTGCAAAAAGTTCATCAACAAATTCTCAAGTTGCAAGTGGCAACGCTACAGCGGGAAGATCTGTGCCCTTCGATAGAGCAAGTTTCGCTTTGGGTACAACAAGCGCGATCGCTCGTTGCCCAACAAAAATAAACCCTAATCTGGATACCAAAACATACCTTTGATGCCTTCTGGGTCGGACATAAACCCCAAACCCCGATAAAAGTTGACCACATGAGGATCAGCAAACAGCGTAATGTTGCTGATATCTTCGCTACGCAATTTTTTGATCATGTGCCGCATCAAAGCTTTACCCATTCCTTTGCCTTGGAAGTCTGGATGAACCACGACATCCCAAATAGTGGCATTAAATGCATGGTCTGACGTTGCCCGCGAAAAGCCGATGAGGCGGCGTTGTGCGCCTCGTTGCTCCCACATAGAGACAACTAAGAAACTGTGCTGAATCGCCTTTTTCACCTTACGTAAGGGGCGGCGAGACCAACCGACTGCATCACACAACTCTTCCAACTCGTACAGATCAATGTCTCGATCAGTACTAAAGAAAATGCGAGAAGTTACGCTGGTTGCTACAGTTTGAGCACCATAGTCTTCGCTTTGGGTTGGCTTGGGTGTAGCAGTTGTATCTGAGGTGCTAAATAAGCTTTTCCAAAAACCCATGCAAGTGTGATCAGTTAAGTAAACGCGAAATAACCGTTAATAGTTAGTATATCCCTCGTATCCCAGTCCCATTGCTGTATCTATTGAACTTGTCCAAAAATTAGAAGAGCCTTAAGGGCAATACATTATAATCTCTCTAGTTTTAGAACAATATTGATAGCAATCTCAAATAAATAGAGAGGTTTTTATGACCTGAGAGAAGGGTGCCGTAATCCCCCAAACAGGTTACAAATATAGGTTATGACTGCTTCATCTGAAGAACTCAAATTCTGCCTGCGGGAAAATTCTAAGTTTCAAATTAGCTCCTATCTATATTGAGAATTGTAGCGTTTGCCTCAACGCTACAGCATTTCCTCAACCAGGGGAAAGTACCTTGTCATCTGGCTGCTCTGCCCATTTTTCAGCAGAAAGGCTGACACTTGAACGCTATGTTAGACTTTCGTCTTCAAATATCCATTTTAAAAACCAATCTGAGCTGCAACTCAAACAACTGATTCTTCGTACCTCCTAGGGACAAAAAACCACCTCTTTGCTTGGGATCGCAGATTCACCCATCATGTGGAATCCTGTTTGAGAGAGCGACGGCAGAGCCATCGCTCTCTCAAACAGGATTAGGGTTTATTCAATCCACAACCCTCAGGTAGTTAGGGATGTTTCAAATTAAATCGGTATAAAATTTTTATAGATAAAATTCCCTGGTCACTTGAACTGGAAAAAATAGGGCGCAAAGCACACTGTCAGCGACCCGGACCAGTTTCAATTTCTGTCGCACTCAGTGGGGAGTAACGATTCCGCCAATAAAAGGGGTTGGAATCCAGCAAAAATGATGATTTTTGCCTGTGCCATTCAGACCTAAAAAAATTGCGTTGAGAATCCCTTTGAATCTTGGAATTGTGTGAGAGATTGACCTAAACTTAGGGTTTTCTAGTATTAGAGCATTTAGTCGTATTTCACTCACCCTTGCCCGGTCAAGGTAGGCTTTCCTGTTATGGCTTCAGGTTTAAAACCATCGACACTAGAACTCCTGAAACGCTTTAATCGAGCGTTTCCGCAGTTTTATGAACAATTTGTCAGCAGTGAAATTCAGTTGCAAAACTTACGACTCGCTTACCAACTATATAAAAGCAAACAGGCTGTTATTGAGTTAAAGCCAGAAGGGAGTAAGAGTGCGCTGCATTTTGCCTATCGCAATCAATCCTTTTTGCTCAGTGATATTTTTGGAGTTTTGGCGGCGTATGGTTTAACCATTCACAGCCTCAGCCTCTATGGGCAGATTTATCCGCCCATGTTGGTGTTTATTAAGTTGGTCGTCTCCAGGGGGGGTAAGACATTAACAGAGAAAACAGCAGAAAATGTCTGTCGAGCCGTGCGAGAAGCGCTTGCCGGACGATTTGAAGTGGAAGAAATGCTGGCGGTAGAATTTAATCTCGATGCGGGATTAGAGCAGGTGGAGACAGAATTTTATGTCGATCCAGTTTTCCATCTACCAGCCCTGCTAATAGAAGCCGATAACCAACCTGGATTGTTTTACAAGGTGATGTATGCAATCTGGCAAGAAGATTTATTAGTCGTGAATGCTAATTTGTTAGTGTGGCGCGGGCGAACGCGTTTAATTCTCTATTTACTTGGACCAAACGAAAGTGTTATCCCTGAATATTTAGGACAGAAAATTGCCGAGGGAGTACGCCAACGACTACTCGGACGACGATTTTAGATAGCACAGATGTAAACGGCGAACGGTGAACGGCATGAAATCAGCATGAATAGCTACGAAACACAGACAAATCGAGAGTGGTGGGCACAACGTTGGATTGATGTACTGGAGTCGTTTGGCTGGATTCGGCGTCTGGCGCGTGCTCGTAACTATGCGCGAGAAGGAAATGTCCTCAAAATAGAGTTTAAAGGCTCGAAAGTGTTTGCTTTGGTGCAAGGCACTGCACCCGAACCCTACAAGGTCTCATTGGCTCTCGATCCGTTTAGCGACGAGCAATGGCAGTATGTGGTGGAGTCGCTGGCAGATCAAGCAATTTTCTCTGCCAAGTTGCTGGCAGGAGAGATGCCCCAAAACATCCAAGAAGCATTTACAGCCAATGGGTTAAGTCTCTTTCCCTTAACCAAGTTTGATATTCACAGCCGTTGTTCGTGCCCGGATAAAGCCAATCCTTGTAAACATATCGGGGCAGTTTATTATTTATTGGGCGATCGCTTTAGTGAAGATCCGTTTGTTCTATTTCAGTTACGGGGACGGACAAAAGAGCAAATTATCAGTGCCCTGCGCCAAATCCGCAGCCCTCAGACGATAGCAGAAGAGGGGCAACCGGCTGAATCTCAGCCACAATCGCCAGCCAGCCAGCCCCAGATTAATCTAGAAAATTTTTGGAAGTGCAATACTCAACTCGAATCTTCTCTTGTGGTGATTTCGCCGTCCGTAGGTGGAGAAACTGTTTTAGATATGTTGGGGGCAATTCCGCTTAAATCAGATCTTCCAGATGCATCGGCAGGCACATCAGTGCAATTGGCAATGGAATATTTGAACGCCATTTACCACCAGATCAGTGAACAGGCCGTATTGACAGCAATGGCAACAGGCAATCGAGAATAGGCGTTGCTTTTAATAGCACAATCAGCATGATGCGTTGCAGGAGAGCAGTACTTTCCCACGGCAGATAAAAAGGCTTCCACATTGCTATGGAAGCCTTTTTAATTATTTGACAAATTCTAAGTTATGGCAGCCGCCGCAGGCTTTTTAGGAAATAGGTGCGGGGGCAAAGCCCCCACCCCCAGGTTGCAAAACTTAGAATCTGCAACACTAGTCGAGATCTGGCATAGAGAGCACTGGCTCATCTTCACGGTCGATGCCTTTCTCAAAACCAGCCGCCGCAGCACGAGCACGACCAGCATGCCACAGGTGCCCAACCAGGAAGAAGAAGCCAAGGACAAAGTGAGATGTAGACAACCAGGCGCGAGGAGACACGAAGTTAACAGAGTTGATTTCTGTTGCAACGCCACCCACAGAGTTCAAAGAACCGAGAGGGGCATGGGTCATGTACTCAGCAGCACGACGAGCTTGCCAGGGTTGAATGTCGTTTTTGATCTTGTCTAGATCCAAACCGTTGGGTCCACGGAGGGGCTCCAACCAGGGACCTTGGAAATCCCAGAAGCGCATGGTTTCACCACCAAAGATGATTTCACCACTGGGAGAACGCATCAGATACTTACCTAGACCTGTTGGACCTTGAGCAGAACCGACATCTGCACCCAGGCGTTGGTCACGAATCAAGAAGGTCATCGCTTGCGCTTGAGACGCTTCAGGACCCGTAGGACCGAAGAATTCACTGGGATAGGCTGTGTTGTTGTACCAAACCATGATCGAGGCAATGAAGCCCATCATGGACAAAGCACCCAAACTGTAAGACAGATAAGCTTCACCCGACCAGATGAATGTGCGGCGAACCCAACCAAACGGTTTGGTAAGAATGTGCCAAACACCACCAGCAATACAGATGAAACCAATCCAGATGTGACCCCCAATCAGGTCTTCCATGTTGTTGACGCTGACAATCCAACCTTCACCACCGAAAGGTGACTTGGTTAGGTAGCCAAAGATAACAGCAGGATTAAGAGTTGGGTTGGTAATCACGCGGACATCGCCACCACCGGGTGCCCATGTGTCATACACACCGCCGAAGAACATTGCCTTGAGCACCAGCAAGAAGGCACCGCAACCCAGAAGGATTAGGTGGATTCCGATAATGGTGGTCATCTTGTTCTTGTCTCTCCAGTCGTAACCGAAGAAGTTGGAATATTCTTCTAAGGTGTCGGGACCCCGAACAGCATGGTAAATGCCGCCTAAGCCCAATACAGCCGAAGAAATTAGATGGAGAACACCAACCACAAAGTAAGGAAAAGTATCAATGACTTCTCCACCGGGACCGACACCCCAACCCAACGTAGCCAGGTGAGGTAGAAGAATCAAGCCCTGTTCGTACATCGGCTTTTCTGGAACAAAGTGAGCGACTTCAAATAAAGTCATTGCTCCAGCCCAGAAGACGATCAGACCAGCGTGGGCGACATGGGCACCCAACAGCTTACCGGAGAGATTAATGAGACGGGCATTTCCTGCCCACCAGGCAAATCCAGAAGATTCTTGGTCGCGATTTCCCGCAACCATTGAATTACTAGAGAGCGTTACCACGTGGTAATACCTCCTCAGGGAATACAAAGTGTTCGTGAGGCTGATCTTGAGGAGCCATCCAAGCGCGAATCCCTTCGTTCAACAAAATGTTCTTGGTGTAGAACGTTTCAAACTCAGGGTCTTCTGCCGCTCTCAACTCCTGTGAAACAAAGTCATATGCCCGTAGGTTCAATGCCAAGCCGATGATACCGATGCTTGCCATCCACAAACCCGTCACAGGTACAAATAACATGAAAAAGTGCAACCAGCGCTTGTTGGAAAACGCAATCCCGAAAATCTGTGACCAGAATCGGTTTGCCGTCACCATTGAGTAGGTTTCTTCTGACTGCGTCGGATTGAAGGCGCGGAACGTGTTTGCCTTATCGCCATCTTCATACAAGGTGTTCTCGACCGTCGCACCGTGAATCGCACACAGCAACGCTCCGCCCAATACACCCGCTACTCCCATCATATGGAATGGGTTGAGCGTAAAGTTGTGGAACCCTTGCACGAAAATGATGAAGCGGAAAATGGCGGCGACTCCAAAGCTAGGAGCAAAAAACCAGCCCGACTGTCCCAAGGGGTACATCAAAAATACAGATGTAAAAACAGCGATCGGGGCTGAAAATGCGATCGCGTTGTAAGGACGAATCCCCACCAACCGAGCAATTTCAAACTGCCGCAGCATGAAGCCGATCAGGGCAAACGCACCGTGTAAGGCAACAAATGTCCACAGACCGCCCAGTTGACACCAACGGGTGAAATCCCATTGAGCTTCAGGACCCCACAAGAACAGCAAGGAATGCCCCAGGCTGTTT